>NZ_JAWHNU010000007.1:0-30110 GCF_032582135.1 Pseudomonas syringae group sp. J309-1
TGCTTAGGTCAGAAAAATTGAAGAGATCGCCGAGGTCGAGCAACTGCTGCTGAATGGGCATAAAAAAATCCGATGCCAGGGGTCTGACATCGGATTCTCTATAAAGCCCGGCTTGGACTCAAATGCTTAAGTGAACAGCATTACGCAGCGATGCGGGCTTTTTTGTGGACTGCTATCTGGAATTCCTTGTAGGAGCTGCCGAAGGCTGCGAACGGCGGTACTTCAGAGAGATCGCTTTCGCAGCCTTCGGCAGCTCCTACAGATTCTAGGTTTTTCAGAACCATCCGCGATTTGGCCAAGGTTGCCCGCGGCCATCAATCGTGGTGTAACGAGAGGAGCATCGCGGCCTCGCGTTGCTCGTGCGCTCCTACAGTGCAGTGTAGGAGGGTGCATGATCACACCTTGCGCGCAGTCTCGTGCATACGCGCCAACTGGCGCTCGAGCATTGATGGGTAGGGCTCCATCAGGCGCTCTACACAGCAAGCGCCTTCAGGGCTCGCAATCGGGCGGATTCGGGCGCGCTGACGGATCAGTGCGTCGTCATTGATCTTGCGCTCTACCAGCAACAGGTTGCGACTGTGTTGCGACAGGGCCAGGGCATCCTGTGCGGTTTCCGTCAGCAGCAAGTCGATCTGACTCAGACCTGCCAGGCCTTCGCCCAGCGTCAGACCCAATTGCAATTGCAGGGTGATGCCGCTGTCTGCGACCTCGATTTGCAATGCATGGCTCAGCGCACGCAACAGCTCGCCGCAGCAGATAGCATTGGTGAGGTAATCCTCACCGCTTTCCTGGCTGTGGAACAGCATCAGTGTGCTGCCATCGTTCAGGGTATGCAGTTCGCCTTCGTACAGCGAAGAAGCCTGATCCAGACAATCGCGATAGCGTTGCAGCAGCTCCGTCAGGCGAGCTCGAGGCAAGCGACGCAGTTGATCCTGCGAACCGAGCTGTACGGCTAGCACGGCGCTGGGTTGCGGCGTACTCGGAGCCACAGCTCTACTGACCTGAGGCGCGGCGTCGGAACTGTCGCGCAGGTCGGCAAACGGGTCGTCCTCGTCTTCTTCATCTTCTTCGGCAACCAGACGCCGTTGTACGGGCGGCGCAGGCAGGCGTGGCTTGGGCGCCTCGTCAAAACCTGGCTCGCGGGCAGAGCGGCTTTTGGCGGCGGGTTCTACGGCTTCATCTTCAGCATAGTGGTCATCCGACTCGTCCTCGGCGTATTCCGGCTCTGGTTCGGGCTCCGGTTCCGGCATCGGCGGTGCAAACGACGTGCGCAACTGACGGGCCAGATCACCGATTTCATCCTGACGTTCAACGGCCGGGGTGTAGGGATCGATATCACGCAGCCAGATTCGCAATTGCAGCAGCGGAGTGGAAATGTGTCGACCCAGACGCAGGCTCAGCGCCAGGGCGAGCGCCAGCAGGATACCTGCCAGGATGCCCATGCTTTGCAGGCTGATGGTCATCGGCTGCTGGAATTGGGACATGTCCAGGCTGATGCGCAGATGCCCGGCCATGGTGTCCTGGAAGGTAATCTTGATTTCGTAAAGCCCTTCGGCCTCACCCAGCAGACCGTTTTTCGGGCGCTGACCGGCTTCCGCGAGAATACGATTGTCCACGCTGTAGATCGCGGCATGCGCCACGAGCGGGTTCTTCACCAGATTACCCAACAGCACGTTAAGGCTGAGGATGTCGTTGGACACCAGCAGCTCCGTGGCGGAGGTCGCAGTTTGCGTGGTGAGTGCCTGACCCAGCGCGTCGGCCTGCTCATGCATGGCCTGCTTGAACTGCAAGCCCATCACACCGGCGTAGATCATCAGCGCCAGGGAGACGAGGATCACGTTATGGCTAGCGATGCGCAATGCAATCGGTACACGGCGATGACGCAGTGCACGGAAGATCAGCAGGAAGAAATTATCGGTTTTAACAGGCTTAGGCCGGTTCACAGAGCACGGCTCTTTCGAAGAAGTTGCCGCGCAGTATAACGACCGACCCAGTGGCGGCAAAGCGCTGCCTTCGCCCGATGGTCACTGAAAGTGGTTAGAATGCGGTTTTTTTCCACTGCTGGGGTGTCCCTTGCGCGAAATCGTCCTGATTAACATCACCGGTGAAGACCGTCCCGGTCTCACTGCGAGCATTACTGGCGTGCTTGCCAACGGTGGCGTGAGCATCCTTGATATTGGCCAGGCGGTGATTCACGACGTCATGTCGTTCGGCATTCTTGTCGAAATCCCTGGCACTGAGCAGGCGGCTTCGGTCCTTGCAGACATTCAGGCTGCGGCGCACACGCTGGATCAACAGGTGCGCATTACACCGGTGTCTGAGGCGGACTATCAGAAGTGGGTAGATGACCAGGGCAGCCCGCGACACATCGTGACGCTGCTGACCCGCAAGATCACTGCCGGGCAATTGCAACGTGTCAGCGCCATCACCGCGCACCACGGCCTGAACATTGACAAGATTGATCGCTTGTCCAGACGCATGCCGCTGGACGCTTCTACTGATCAAGGCAAAGGTTGCGTCGAATTTTCCGTGCGTGGCGAGCCCGCTGACACCAAGGCCTTGCAGGCTGAATTCCTGCAGGTTGCTCAAGAGCTGAACGTGGACATCGCTTTCCAGCAGGACTCGCTGTACCGCCGCAATCGTCGTCTGGCGGTATTCGACATGGACTCGACCCTGATTGAAGCCGAAGTGATCGATGAGTTGGCCAAGGCTCACGGCGTAGGTGATCGGGTTTCGGAAATCACCGAGCGCGCCATGCGTGGCGAACTGGATTTCAGTGCCAGCTTCAAAGAGCGTCTGGCCTTGCTCAAAGGTCTGGACGTCAGCGTGCTGGACGAAATTGGTGCTTCGCTGCGTTTGACTGAAGGGACCGAGGTTCTTTTTGCCGAGCTCAAGCGTCTAGGCTACAAAACGGCGATTCTGTCCGGCGGCTTCACTTACTTTGCCAAGCAATTGCAGGCCAGACTTGGTATCGACTATGTCTTCGCCAACGAGCTGGAAGTCGTGGATGGCAAGTGTACAGGCGTGGCCATCGAGCCTATCGTCAATGCCCAGCGCAAGGCCGATTTGTTGCGGGAGCTGGCGGCGAAGGAAGGTTTGAGTCTTGAGCAGACCATCGCAGTGGGTGACGGTGCCAACGACTTGCCAATGCTCGCCATCGCAGGTCTGGGTGTCGCGTTTCGCGCCAAGCCACTGGTCAAGCAGTCAGCCCGGCAGGCGATTTCGACCTTGGGTCTGGATGGCGTGCTTTATCTGTTGGGGGTAAGGGAGCGAGAAGGGCGCGGCTAAAAGGCGGTAACAGCCTCGGTGCAGGCTGTGTGAAAACCCTCCACCAAAAATGAAATCGCCGAATCGCACCGGAACCTGTGGGAGCGAGGCTTGCCCGCGATAAGGGCGCCGCGGTTTATCAGATAGACCGCGGTGCTTGTATCGCGGGCAAGCCTCACTCCCACAGAACCGACGCAGTCCCATAGGACCGGCTTTCGCCGGGAGGACGTCGGAGTTCTACAGTGACGACCACAACGAATCGAATTCCTGCTCCGCTTTTGGCGTGTCGCCGCCAGTTTGGCCGGGCAGTTCGAAGGTCTCGTACTCGAACTGGTTGTAGCTGCCGCTGCTGGTGCGTTGATGACCCAGCAGGCCGCTGTGTTCTTCTCCGGCAATATTGATCATCACGTTATTGCCTTCTTTAAAGGGCAAGCGCGGTGCCAGTATCGTCGCCGGCTGTTCAATCGCGCGAATTTCCGGCAGCAGCAAAGAGCGCATGTAAGGGCTGTTCAGTTCAGGCCGGACGACCTGCAAGCCGCAAGGCTGGGCAAATGGCGCGATCAACTCGATCCCCATTTGTGTGCCGCCGCTGCGCACCTGGCGCACCCAACGCACGACAGCAACACTCCAGCCCTGACCGGCATCATCCTGAATCCCGACCAACTCTCCGGCCTGCAACTGCTGGGGCACTTCTTTTGGCCACGCAAGGCAGTAGCCGCCTGGGCTGTGGTTGACGATGTTCAGGTCAAAGGTCGGGAACGTCTGCTGGGCGTTGGACGCCGCGTCTACGCCATCGGCGTCAGGCTGTTCATACTGGATTTCTTCGTAAGGCAGCATCAGCGCCGAGGTGTTGCCGCGCTGGGTGTCAAAAGCGCTGGCCCAAGGGTCGTCAGCTTTGTCGTCCACGACCTGCAGGCTGAACTCGGCGGCTTTGGTAGCCGGGACTTGCAGCATGTCACTGAAAGAGCGTTTGCCGCCCAGATAGAAATGCAGTGCGCTCATGCCTATGCACAGGCTCAGAGTGCCCTGGCCGGGCGTGCGTTGAAAGGTCCGTTCTGCGACATCGCCCCATGCAGTAGCCAGATGTTCCAGCAGGTCAGGGGGAAAGCCTTGTGGAACCAACAGCGGTGACTGTGCCCGCTGATCTACAGGGGTTTCCAGATAGCGGGTGATCATCGCTGCCAAAGTCTGGGTGTTAAGACCCAGCAGGGTAGGGTGCTGGTCTTCGGGAAACAGTGATTTGTAGAGCGGCGGTTTGTCCTGTCTTGCTGAAAGCGCATACAGGCTGGTTTCGTCTGTTGGTGACTGCAGCCGCACAAACGGGCTCCAGGCATCCAGTACATCAGCAAGCCGACCGATGTTGAGCTGACGCATCTGGTTGCAGCGCGAGCAGCCCATCAGCAGCGCAATGGTGTAAGTCTGTTCTACCGTCAGCGAGCGGGAGTGGATCGCCTGTTCATCGGCCACCGGTAGATTCTGCAATTGATGTTCGCAGGCAATCTGATAGATCTTGTGCAGCTCGAGCCACAGGCCTTCCTGCACAGGACAGTACAGTTGATTGGCACGAATCAGCGGTCCGTTCAGACACTGAATCGCACGTTGCAGTGCAGTGGTCAGTAGCGGGACGCGGTCTCTGCTGAGTCTTGAGCTGACTCGCTCGATAATCAGTTTGTAGCCGACCGCCAGATGGTTTTGAAGCGCCTGGCAAAGATTGGCGACTTTGCGCGGACGTTCGTCAAGCACCACGGCCTGATTGAGAAAGTGGCGTTCCAGATGTTTGCAGACGAAATGCACTTCGGGACGCAGCAGTTCAAGCAGTTGCAGGCGATTTTCACTGGGCGTCAGCAGTTGATTGAGTTCAGTCAGGCCTTGGTAGAGCTGACGAGCCGTTTCACCCAGGTTTGCTTTAGGCAGCGTTGAGATCCAACGCTTGAGATCTTTGGGCGTCGCTTCACAGAATGTCAGGCTCGACTGCGTTGGCGCGGGAACACGCAACAACACAGGAAGGCTCAAATTACTCATGTGAAAGGCTAACTCCAACTGCCCGCTCGGGACCAAGCGGCTGCTTTGAATCGATGCAGCGATAACAGTTCCCGACGGGTGCCGAAATCTACATCAATAAAATGCAGGTTTCCGACAGGGCCGGTGTTGGGACTCTAGCAGCATCGGCCAATAGTCGCAGCAACCGCAGACGAATCTATCAGCTCAGGCTCAAGCGAAAACAGCCATGGTACAACCACCTGATGATAAATAGTGGCACATAGTGCCACTATTTACTGTTTCAAACCTGTGCGGGCAATGCCAGGGCCTGACCCATGCGCACGGGTGAAGTCGCAGTCAATTGCTCGGCCCATTTCACTTGCTCAGGGCCGAACAGGACGATGGCGGTGGAGCCCAGCTTGAAGCGGCCCATTTCTGCGCCTTTCTCCAGGTGGATCGGCGCACGTGCTGCTTCGTCGTAGCGGAAAGTCCTCAGTTCGCGTTTTGGCGGTGTCACCAAGCCGGCCCAGACCGTCTCGACGGAAGCAACGATCATCGCGCCAACCAGCACCAAGGCCATCGGTCCGCGCTCGGTGTCGAAGATGCAGACGACGCGCTCGTTACGGGCGAACAGCTCAGGCACGTTTTCGGCTGTGGTCTGGTTAACCGAGAAGATTCGGCCAGGCACATACACCATTTCACGCAAGGTACCGGCCAATGGCATGTGCACGCGATGGTAGTCCTTGGGCGACAGGTAGACAGTCGCGAATTCTCCACCCATGAATGGCGCCGACAACGCCGGGTCACCGCCCAGCAATTCCAGCACGCTGAAACTGTGGCCCTTGGCCTGGAAGATTCGGCCCTGTTCGATGCGGCCCAGTTGGCTGATTGCGCCATCCGCCGGGCTGAGGATTGCGCCGGGCGTTTCATCGAGCGGACGTGCGCCGGGTTTCAGAGCACGAGTGAAGAAGGCGTTGAAGTGTTCATAGGCGCTCAAGTCCTCGACTTGCGCTTCGGACATGTTGACCTGGTAGCGACGGGCGAACCATGCGGTGAAGGCATTCTTGAACCAGCGCACGCGGCACTCGGCAACACAGCCAGCCAGGCGTGACAGCAAGTGATGCGGCAGCAGGTACTGGCTGAGGATAAACAGACGCTCTTTCATCAAAATTCCTGAATGTAATACTTGAAGTGGACAGGGTTTCAGCGTTCGACTGGCGTATCGGGGTGGTTGCCCCATTCGCCCCAGGAGCCGGCGTAGCCTTTGACCCGAGGGTAACCCAGCGCCTTGGCCACCAGATACGTGAAGCCCGACCGATGGTGTGTCTGGCAGTGAGTAATGATTTCTTTGTCGGCAGTGATGCCCAGGCTGTCGAGGATCTCCGCGATGTCTTCACGGATGCGCAGGTCACGCGCCTTATCCATGCCCGCGGTCCACTCGAAGTTGATCGCGCCGGGAATGTGTCCACCTTTGGCCGCGACGACTTTTTCGCCGGAATATTCAAGCGGGCCACGAGCGTCCCAGATTGCCAGATCGGCAGCGCCCAGGCGACTTTGCAGATACTCGCGTGTGGCGGTGGGTTCTTCATGCAGTTGCAAGGCAACAGGCCCGCCTGCCGAAGGTGGAACCGCAGTGGACAAGGGCAAGCCATCGGCCTGCCAGGCCAGCAGGCCGCCGTCGACATAGTGATATTGGCTGTGGCCGATCACATCCAGTAACCAAATAAAGCGTCCGGCCCAGCCGCCGCCTTCGTCGTCGTAGACCACATACACCGCATCGGCGTTGTGGCCCAGTTCACCGAAGAGCGCTTGCAGGTCTGCATGGGCAGGTAGCAAACCTGGTGCTGGAGGCTGGCCCAACTGAGTGCGTTTCGGGTCAACGAAACGCGCGCCGGGTATGTGTCCGGCGTCGTACCGGGCGCTGCTGGTCAGATCCACCAGGATCAGTTCCGGAGCATCCAGGCGATCCTTCAGGTCGCTTGGCTCGATAACCAGCGGCAAGCCAGAGAAGACGGACATGTGCAGCCTCCAATTCAAAAAAAGAGGCGAATTGTAGCCCAGCTGTCAGGCTTTGCGACTACTAAAGCTCGTCAGCGCCCGCTCGATGCATTGGCAGGTTTTACCGAACGCCTGCACCGAAGTTTCCGAAAACTGTCCGCCGCCCTGATCCGCCACCACCAGCATCAACACCTTGTTGTTGCTGCTCAGCGACCGGATCAGCCAGTGTTTGCCCGGGAACAAAGCCCGAAGATTACCCGGTAGCAGTGCCGAGAATTGATCGATGTTGGCGGGTGTCATGCGCAGTTGGGTCGGCTGTGCCAGCAAACGCTGCAGCACGGTGCTTTCCTTTATAGATAGCGCCAGCGACGTTGCTTCAGGTCTCAACCCGGCGATCTGATGGACGCGCAGCTGGGTGCCGGTCTTGTCTGCCATCAGCAACATCACGCGCTCCATGCCGCAGGAAACCAGAGCGTCCCGCGCCGTGGTAGTCAGGTGCATGGCGTTACTGAAGGGGCTTGGGTTGGCCAGCAATTCTGCGCATAGCTTGCGCCAGCTCTGCAAGGCATCGGGCGATGGCGGCGGTGCTGCTTGCAGTTTGCTATGAATCCGGCGGGTTGCCCACGGCCAGATCAGCGCTTCGGCAGGGTGCCAAAGACTCGGGTCATTGTGGTTGCGAGCACTGCTGACTGCATTCTGGTGAGCCTGTTGTTGCACGCTGTCCATGGATTGCTGCAAGTACAGGCTGCTCAGTAACTCCCAGCGCAGGCAGTGCGGGCTGTCCCATGCCTGTTGAGCGGCCAGCGCCAGGCCGTTGCCCAGCAATACGGTATTGGCGGGTTGATTGAACCAGCGACGCAGGTTTGGATCTGCGTCCATCAACTGTTGCTGTTGCAATGGATCGTCGTTAGCCCGAGCCACATGCAGAGCCTTTACCAATTGGCGTCGCTCGCTGATCAGTAGCTTATAGCCTTGAGTCACCCATAAAGGCAGGCGCCACAAGGTCGCCAGTTCCATGCAGAGTTCTAGCAGACTGACGCCAAACAGCGCTTTCTCCACTGAGCGGGAAGACTCACCTTTGTGGATAACCCGCAGTTCCCATTCCTCCAGCAATTTCGGGTGCGCCAGTGCCATTGGCCACAGCGGTGCCAGAAACAACAGGCTACCCAGGTGGATATCCTGCCAGAGCCGCGCAAGGCGAGCTGCGAAC
The DNA here is from genome assembly GCF_032582135.1 of Pseudomonas syringae group sp. J309-1. Taxonomy (NCBI): domain Bacteria; kingdom Pseudomonadati; phylum Pseudomonadota; class Gammaproteobacteria; order Pseudomonadales; family Pseudomonadaceae; genus Pseudomonas; species Pseudomonas syringae group sp. J309-1. Next base: position 8,456 of record NZ_JAWHNU010000007.1, read on the forward strand.
AGTCCGTTGGCCTGCTGCGTAGCGTGCTGGCTGATCAGTAGCAACTGGCGGAACGCGGTCGGAATCTTCTCGTTTTCCAGAGCGGGCAGGCGATTGAGCAGCACCTCGGTGCGCCCCAGGCCCAGACGAGTGATCGCCACTTCGAGGCTTTCGGCAGGTTCGGTCAGACCGGTACTTTGATGGTTGGCTTCGCGCATCACGCTCAGGACCAGCGCCGGGCTGTCCTGCATCATGTCGGCGATGTCCCGCAGGGAACGGCGGCTATCATTCAGTGCGCTACGGACCTTATTGTGGCTGGGCAGAGGGACCGGCAATGCAATGCTGTCCAATTGCTTGAGCCACGCATCGAGCGTGTTCGGGACGGGAAGCTGTGGCGACGTTTCTGGAGGCATGCATCATGGCCCGTACGACTGAAAATGTAGGCAGTGGACACTGCGAAATCAATGGGTAAGACCCTAATTTACGGGCCCCCGTTCACCGGTCAACTGGCTTTTCGATTTTTCTGGCTACAGTCTGGCCCACATATGCCGATAAGTAGAACAAGAGTTTCATGAACTTCCGCGCATGTCCCTGAACCCGACTCAGTAAGTACTTTCTACCTATGGCTAAAATTATCGGCATCATCGTCGTCTTCGCGAGTGTTCTCGCAGGCTACGTACTTTCTCACGGTAAGATTGGCGCGCTGATCCAGCCTTTCGAGGTGTTGATCATCGGTGGTGCCTGTCTGGGCGCATTTCTGCAAGCCAACCCAGGCTACATGACCATGCACGTCATGAAGAAGTCACTGAAGATGTTCGGTACGCGTTTCACGCACGCCTTCTATCTTGAAGTGCTGGGTCTGGTGTACGAGATTCTCAACAAGAGCCGTCGTGAAGGCATGATGGCGATTGAAGGGGACATCGAAGACGCGTCGGCGAGCCCGATTTTCGCCAAGTATCCCGGCGTGCTGAAAGATGAGCGCATGACCGCTTACATCTGTGATTACCTGCGCATCATGTCATCCGGCAACATGGCTCCTCATGAACTGGAAGGCCTGTTTGACATGGAGTTGCAGAGCATCAAGGAAGAGCTGGGTCATCCATCCCACGCCGTGACCGGTATCGCCGACGGCCTGCCCGGTTTCGGTATTGTGGCGGCAGTACTCGGCATCGTGATCACCATGGCTTCCCTGGGTGACGGCGACAAGGCTGCCATTGGTAACCACGTGGGTGCAGCGCTGGTGGGTACCTTCCTGGGTATCATTGCCGCCTACGGTTTCTTCGGTCCTCTGGCGAGCTGCCTTGCCCACGATGCCAAAGAAGAGCTCAACGTCTATGAGGCGATCAAGGCTTCGCTGGTGGCATCGGCCTCCGGCATGCCTCCTTCGCTGGCTGTCGAGTTTGGCCGCAAGGTTCTCTATCCGGCACACCGGCCCAGCTTCAGTGAGCTGGAACAAGCGGTTCGCGGTCGCTGAGTCATGGAAAATAATCAGCCGATAATCATCAAGCGCGTCAAGCGCTATGAAGCCGGTCACCACGGTGGCGCCTGGAAAATCGCCTTCGCGGACTTTGCAACCGCCATGATGGCGTTCTTTCTGGTGCTGTGGCTGTTGTCTGCGGCAACCCCGGAGCAGTTAGTCGCTATCGCCGGTTATTTTAAAGACCCGGTCGGGTTCTCGGACAGTGGTTCGCCCTACGTGATTGATCTAGGTGGATCGCCGGAAATGTCGCCTGATCAGACCTTGAACCCGGAAATCAAGAACACGCCGACACCGGACACTGTGCCCATCGAAGCCGAGACCGCGGAGGCCAAGGCGGAAGAGGTTGAGCAAGAGCGTCTGGAACTGCTGCTCCAGGAGCTGCAGAACAAGATCGAAGAGAATCCTGAACTGCAGAAATTCAAGGACCAGATCCATTTCGAGATTACTCAGGATGGTTTGCGGATCCAGATTACAGACGCTGATAACCGGCCGATGTTCGACCTGGGCAGTGCGCGCCTCAAGCCCTATTTCGAAGACATTCTGCTGGCCATGGCTGATACCATCAAAGCGGTGCCCAACAAAATCAGCATCAGCGGGCACACAGATGGCAAGCCTTATGTGGGTAACGGCGAGTTCGGTAACTGGGAGCTGTCGGCTAATCGGGCCAACTCGGCACGTCGCGCTCTGGTTGCCGGCACCTACCCGGAAAACCAGGTGGCGCGGGTAGTCGGCTATGCATCGTCGATGCTGTATGACGGCGAGCATCCGCAAAGCCCGGTCAACCGGCGTATCGATATCATGGTTCTGACCAAGAAGGCCATGCAGCGTATTGAAGGCAGTCAGGTTTACAGGGGCGGCCAGGGCAAAGCCACGGCCACTGAGCCTGCACCGGCTGCGCCAGTCAATCCTAGAATCCAGCCGCCGGATGATCCACAGGCCTACGCCCAGCCGCACGAGATTCGGCAAAAGCTGAACTTGTTTGAAGACGGCACGTTGAAGCTGGATGAGACGAAGAACTAGCGTTCTAGCCGCAAGCTACAAGCCTAAAGCTGCAAGTAAAAAGCCCGGACTCGTGAGAGTCCGGGCTTTTTTGTCGGCCGCAAATCTGTAGGAGCTGCCGAAGGCTGCGAAGGCATTCTTCCAGACAGTACGCGTTTCGCAGCCTGCGGCAGCTCCTACAAGGCGCAGCTAGTAGCTGCTTTCCGGCAAGCTGGCGATGATCGAGCGATAGCTGTTCATGCGCTGTTGTTGCACGCGGCCTTCTTCCAGGGCGATCAGCAGAGCGCAGCCAGGTTCACGGTCGTGTTTGCAATCGCGGAATCGGCAGGTGCCGATCAGGTCGTTGAACTCGATGAAGCCCGCTTCGACATCCGCACGGCTTACATGACCCAGACCGAATTCACGAATACCCGGGGAGTCGATCAGGTCGCCGCCACGGGGGAAGTGGAACAGGCGGGCAGTCGTCGTGGTGTGCGTGCCTTGCCCGGACAGTTCGGACAGCGGCCCGACGCGGGTTTCGACTTCAGGCAGCAGGCTGTTGACCAGGGATGACTTGCCGACGCCAGACTGACCGACAAACACGCTGATATGCCCGTCCAGCTGGGCTTGCAGCTGTTGCATGCCGTCGCCGTGGTGCGCAGAGACTTCCAGAACCGGATAACCCAGCGTCCGGTAAACCTCCAGCAACGCGTTGAGTGCCGGAGCATTCTGTTCGTTGATCAGGTCGAACTTGTTCAACAGCAGCAACGGACGAATGCCAGCGTGCTCGGCGGCCACCAGATAACGGTCGATCAGGTTAGCGTGAGGCTCAGGCATCGGCGCGAACACAATGACAATCAGATCGACGTTGGCGGCAACCGGCTTGAGTTGCCCACGGCTGTCGGGACGGCACAGCTCAGTGGTGCGCGGCAGTTGCGCGACGATAACGCCGATGCCCTGATTGCCAGCGCGCCAGACGACGCGATCGCCGGTCACCAGTGCAGGCAGGTTGGCGCGCAAGTGGCAGCGGAAAACCTGACCCGCCTGATCGCCTTCCTTTGCTTCCACTTCGACTTGTACGCCGAAGTGAGCGATCACCAACCCGGTTTGCTCGGGGCCAAGATCGCCGCCCTCAAGTGTTTCCAGGGTTTGTGATTCGCGTTTGGCGGCACGGGCAGCGCGCTCGCCTTGAATTTTTTCGATGCGCCAGTTTTGACGACGATTGAGTTGGCGTTTGGCCATGGGTGTTCCGAGTGATAAAGCAGCTGATAAGTAAACGCGGGGGAGTCTAGCACGGCGGGGTGAGCTAAACTGCGTGCCTACGCTGAGGAGCCCAATATGCAGAACAAGCAGAACCTGATCTGGATCGATCTGGAAATGACCGGCCTGGACCCGGACACCGACGTCATTATCGAAATGGCGACGATCATCACTGACAGCGAACTCAATACCCTGGCTGAAGGCCCGGTCATTGCTGTGCACCAGAGTGATGAAACCCTGGCCAGAATGGACGAGTGGAACACCCGTCAGCACGGCGGTTCGGGCCTGACCCAGCGGGTTCGCGAGAGTGTCATCAGCATGGCTGAAGCGGAAGCCCAGACGTTGGAGTTCATCAAGCAATGGGTGCCGGAACGCAGTTCACCGATTTGTGGCAACAGTATTTGCCAGGATCGTCGCTTCCTTTATCGGCACATGCCGACACTGGAGCACTACTTCCACTACCGCAATCTGGACGTTTCCACGCTCAAAGAGCTGGCCGCCCGTTGGTCGCCTGAGTTGAAGTTCCAGAAGGGCAGCACCCACCTGGCGCTGGACGACATCCGCGAGTCAATCGCCGAGCTGCGGTTCTATCGCGAGCATTTCATTAAAGGCTGATGCTTACATCATTCCTGTAGGAGCTGCCGAAGGCTGCGATTGCGGCGTGTCAGATGCGACGGTTTCGCAGCCTTCGGCAGCTCCTACAGAAATTGGTTGTGATCGGTAGTTTCGCTCTTTGCCCTCTTTTGGTGCTTGCCCTACACTGCGCGGCTTCGTCGCAGGGACTGCCGCCATGTTGTTGATGCTTTATCTGATCGCTATTACCGCTGAAGCCATGACTGGCGCGCTGTCTGCCGGGCGGCGGGGCATGGACTGGTTTGGCGTGGTACTGATCGCGTGCGTCACAGCCCTTGGCGGCGGTTCGGTGCGCGATGTGTTGCTCGGTCATTACCCGCTGACATGGGTCAAACACCCCGAATATCTGATCCTGACCAGCGTTGCGGCCCTGCTGACCATTTTCATTGCGCCGTTGATGCGTCATCTGCGCTCGCTGTTTTTGGTGCTCGACGCCTTGGGTCTGGTGGCCTTCACCCTGATCGGCACGATGACCGCACTCGAAGTCGGGACCGGTCTGCTGGTGGCGTCAGTGTGCGGCGTAATCACCGGGGTATTTGGCGGCATCCTGCGGGATATTTTCTGCAACGACATCCCCTTGGTATTCCGTCGTGAGCTGTATGCCAGCGTGTCATTCCTCGCGGCCTGGTGTTTTCTGCTGTGTCAGCACCTGCAATTGCCTGAAGAGCAGAGCATTCTGATCACCCTGTTCGGCGGTCTGTTGCTGCGGCTAATGGCTATCCGCTTTAACTGGAACATGCCGAAGTTTGTCTACAAGGGCGATGAGCACTGATGTTTTTTGTAGGAGCTGCCGAAGGCTGCGAGGGGGTTGTATCTGAAACACCACCATTCGCAGCCTTCGGCAGCTCCTACGGATCAACGATTCTGCTCATGCTGCCGCAACGCCCACTCCACATGTTCCCTCACCAGCTCCGACGGATACTCCCGTCTTGCCTCAAGCGCCTCCAGCACGGGGATCGTCGATGGCGCATTGCCTAACCCTACTGCCAGATTGCGCAGCCAGCGTTCGTAACCGGCCCGGCGCAGGGGAGAGCCTTCCGTGTTGCTGAGGAATTTATCCTCGTCCCACATGAATAACTCGGCCAAACCGGCGTTATCCAGATTGTGGCGTGGCTGGAAATCACTTTGGTCGGTGGGGCGGGCAAAGCGATTCCACGGGCAAACGATCTGGCAGTCATCGCAACCGAACACCCGGTTGCCAATCAGCGGACGTAACTCCTCCGGGATGGCAGTTTTCAGTTCAATGGTCAGATAAGAAATGCAGCGCCTGGCATCCAGTACATAAGGCCCGACGAAAGCAGCGGTAGGGCAAATGTCCATACACGCGGTGCAGCGACCGCAGTGTTCGGTGGCGTGAGGTGGATCCACGGGCAACGGCAGGTCGACGAACAGCTCGCTCAGGAAAAAGAAACTGCCCGCCTTGCGATTGAGCACGAGGGTGTTCTTGCCGATCCAGCCCAGCCCGGCCTTTTCAGCAATGGCCTTTTCCAGCACCGGGGCGCTGTCGACGAAGGCGCGATAGCCGAATGGACCAATGGCCTGCTGGATGCGTTCGGCCAGTTGCTGCACGCGTTTGCGGATCAGCTTGTGATAGTCGCGGCCCAACGCGTATCGGGACACGTAGGCTTTTTCCGGCTCGGTCAGACGCTGAGTCATCTCGGTGTCGCCGGGCAGGTAATCCATGCGCAACGAGACCACCCGCAAGGTGCCCGGCACCAGTTCCTCAGGGTGCGAACGTTTGCTGCCATGCGCTGCCATATAGTCCATCTCGCCGTGATAGCCCGCCTCAAGCCAGCGCTCAAGGTGTTGCTCGTGTTCGGCGAGATCCAGCCCGGCAATCCCGACTTGCTGAAAGCCCAGCTCACGGCCCCACTCCTTGATCGATTGAGCAAGGGAGACGAGGTCAACAGTATTGGGCGAATCAACAGTAATAACGGGCATGCGCAAGGAGAAACCGGGTGGAGGTGCGTATAATTCTGCCAGACATCGGAGCCAAGAAACGCATGGTCGACACGAATCCCCAATTACCCGACGCACTGTACAGCGCCGCGCAGGTCCGCGAACTGGACGCACAGCTCATTGCTGCGGGAACGTGCGGCAGTGAATTGATGCAACGGGCCGCCCATGCAACGTGGCGCGCGCTGCGTCGACGCTGGCCCGAAGCGCGGGAATTGAGCGTACTGGCCGGGCGCGGCAACAACGCTGGCGACGGGTATCTGATTGCGACGCTGGCGCAAAAGGCCGGGTGGAATGTTCATGTGTTCAGCGTGGCCGATCCCGCGACACTGGCTGGCGATGCTGCTGACGCTTATGGCGCGGCAATCGCTGCGGGTCTCGATGTTCAACCGTGGGCCGATCAACCTTTGCGCGGCATCGTGCTGGATGCGCTGCTGGGAACTGGCTTGAACGGTGACGTTCGCCAGCCCTACGCGGCGGCAATCGAGTCGATTAATGCCAGCGGCTTGCCGGTCGTGGCGGTGGATATTCCCTCCGGACTAAGCGCCGATACCGGACGTATCCTTGGCGTCGCGGTGCGAGCCGATCTGACGGTGACTTATATAGGCTTGAAGCTCGGCCTGCTGACCGGTGATGCGGCGGACCTGGTTGGCGAGCTGGTGTTTGACGACTTGCAGGCAGATCCGGCCGTTGTCGCAAGGGCCACTCGCAGCGCGACTCGCCTTGATACATTTAATCTGCCGCGTCTGGCTGCACGCCCTCGCACTGCTCATAAAGGCCTGTATGGCCGGGTGCTGGTCATTGGTGGCGATCATGGTTTCGGCGGAGCCTGTCTGCTGAGCGCTGAAAGTGCCTTGCGCAGTGGCGCAGGCATGGTCACGTTGGCGACCCGCCCTGAACACATTCCTGCTGCGCTGGCTCGCATGCCCGAAGTGATGAGCGCGGCGATCCGTTCTGCCAACCAGTTAATGGCATTGATTGAACCCGCCAGTGTTCTGGTGGTAGGCCCCGGGCTGGGTCAAGGTTCATGGGGGCGCAGCTTGCTTTCAGCCGCTGCCAACGCTCAACGTCCGCAAGTGTGGGACGCCGATGCCCTTAACCAATTGGCACAAGGTTTTGTTTCGCTTCCCGAGGGCAGCGTCATTACCCCGCATCCCGGCGAAGCTGCGCGCTTGCTGGGGGTGACGACTAAACAAATCCAGGCGGATCGCCCTGCTGCTGCGCGAGCGCTGGCCGATAAATACCAGGCGGTTTGTGTATTGAAAGGCAGCGGTAGCCTGATCGCTGACGTCGACGGTCAGTTGATGCTCTGTGATCGCGGCCATCCAGCCATGGCGACCGCTGGTTTGGGCGACGTGCTCGCCGGGCTGATCGGCGCATTGATGGCGCAAAAAATGAAGCCGTTCGATGCGGCGTGTCTGGCGGTCTGGCTGCATGCCAGCGCCGGGCAGCGGTTGGGCGAAGCGGGCCGTGGGCTGGCGGCCAGTGATTTGATTCCAGCCATTCGTCAGTTATTGGAGGAGCAGCAACCGTGTCTGAGTTAACGCTGCATTTGGTCGGTGAAGAGGCCATGACCCACTTTGGTGAGCGCATTGCCGAGGTCACGAAAGGGGTAGGCGTGATTTTTCTGGAAGGTGATCTGGGGGCAGGTAAAACCACGCTTTCGCGGGGCATCATCCGTGGCCTCGGGCACGAAGGTGCGGTCAAGAGCCCGACCTTCACCCTGGTTGAACCCTATGAAATAGGCCCGGTTCGTGTATTCCACTTTGACCTGTATCGATTGGTTGACCCAGAGGAGCTGGAGTACCTGGGGATCCGCGATTACCTGGAAGGCGATGCACTTTGTTTGATCGAGTGGCCCCAGCTCGGTGCAGGCTTTTTGCCAAAGCCTGACCTGACCATTACCATTAGGCCGCATGCGCAAGGTCGAGCACTGACTTTGAGCCCAATTGGCTCGCGTGGCGAAACCTGGTGTGCCGCTTTGGCGTTGGAATTCAAATAGAAATGGGGTTAGGTATGCGCATTCGCGCGCTGGTTACTGTAGTGGGTCTGCTTTTGACAGTCCTGGCTGTTGATGCGCTGGCTGCAACACAGGTAAAAAGTGTCCGCCTATGGCGCGCACCAGATAACACACGACTGGTTTTTGACCTCTCCGGACCCGTCCAGCACAGCGTGTTCACCCTGACTTCTCCTGATCGACTGGTTATCGATATCAACGGTGCGACCCTCGGTGGTCCGCTGAATGTACCCATGGCCAATACGCCCATTACCAGCATGCGTTCTGCCCAGCGCACCGCGACGGATTTGCGCGTGGTCATCGACCTGAAAAAGGCCGTGACGCCCAAGAGCTTCACCCTGGCCCCGAACCAGCAATACGGTAACCGTCTGGTTGTCGATCTGTTCGACGAGCCGGGCGATGCCAATCCGAGCCCGACCATTCCTGACACGGCCGCGAACACTGCGCCTGCCGTGCCGGTCAGTCCGGCCAAGCCCGAGATCAAGCTCACACCTGTGCCCAACGGAAAGCGCGACATTGTGATCGTGATTGATGCCGGTCACGGCGGTGAGGATCCGGGAGCCTCCGGCAGTAGCGGCCAGAAAGAAAAGAATCTGGTACTGGCCATCGCCAAAGAGCTGCAACGTCAGATCAATGCTGAAAAAGGCTACCGCGCCGAGCTGACCCGCACCGGCGATTACTTCATCCCGCTGCGCAAGCGTACGGAAATTGCCCGAGCCAAAGGCGCGGACCTGTTTGTGTCGATTCACGCCGATGCTGCGCCTTCAAGGGCTGCGTTCGGTGCTTCGGTATTTGCTCTGTCCGAGCGTGGCGCCACGTCTGAAACCGCCCGCTGGCTGGCCGACAGTGAAAACCGTTCCGACTTGATCGGTGGTGCCGGTGCCGTGAGTCTGGACGACAAGGACCGCATGCTGGCGGGGGTGTTGCTGGACTTGTCCATGACCGCTTCGCTGTCTTCAAGCCTCAATGTCGGGCAGAAAGTCCTCACCAACATTGGTCGAGTGACGTCGCTGCACAAATCCCGGGTTGAGCAAGCAGGCTTTATGGTGCTCAAGTCGCCTGATATCCCGTCGATTCTGGTCGAAACGGGCTTCATCTCCAACAATGCCGAAGCGGCCAAGCTCAGCGCTGCTTCGCACCAACAGGCATTGGCGCGTTCGATCAACTCTGGCGTGAAGCAATTCTTCCAGCAGAATCCACCGCAAGGTACTTACATCGCGTGGCTCCGCGATAACGGCAAACTCGCCCAGGGGCCGCGTAATCACGTGGTTCGCTCGGGTGAAACACTGGCCATGCTGGCGGCTCGCTACGACATGAGCGCTGCGGCTCTGCGCAGCGCCAATAACCTGAAAACGGATGAACTGCGCATTGGGCAGGACCTGAAAATCCCTAGCTCCGAGGTGGCGGCTCAACCATGACCGATCTTCTTCTCGACAGTATCGAGCCTGAAGTACAGGCTTCTGCCAGCGCTGCAGCTCTAAATGCTGCCCGGATCGAACTGCTCAGCCCACGGCTGGCCAACCAGATCGCAGCGGGTGAGGTGGTCGAGCGGCCAGCATCGGTCATCAAGGAGTTGCTGGAAAACAGTCTGGATTCCGGTGCCAAGCGCATTGATGTCGATGTTGAGCAGGCGGGTATCAAACTGCTGCGGGTCCGTGATGATGGCAGCGGCATTTCTTCTGATGACCTGCCTTTGGCTCTGGCTCGTCACGCCACCAGCAAGATTCGCGAGCTGGAAGACCTTGAGCGCGTCATGAGCCTCGGCTTTCGCGGCGAGGCGCTGGCGTCGATCAGCTCTGTGGCACGATTGACGCTGACCTCCCGAACACGTGACGCTGACCAGGCCTGGCAAGTGGAAACCGAAGGCCGCGACATGGCTTCACGGGTTCAGCCTGCGGCGCATCCGGTGGGGACATCCGTTGAAGTCCGCGACCTGTTCTTCAATACCCCGGCGCGGCGCAAGTTTCTCAAGGCGGAAAAAACCGAATTCGATCACTTGCAGGAAGTGATCAAGCGCATGGCACTGGCGCGCTTCGACGTGGCGTTTCACTTGCGGCACAACGGCAAGACGATTCTCAGTCTGCATGAGGCCAACGACGACACGGCTCGCGCCAGACGCGTATCTGCCATTTGCGGCCCCGGTTTTCTCGAGCAGGCGCTGCCCATCGAGATCGAGCGCAACGGCTTGCATCTGTGGGGCTGGGTCGGGTTGCCGACTTTTTCCCGTAGTCAGGCGGACTTGCAGTATTTCTTTGTGAATGGCCGGGCAGTGCGCGACAAGCTCGTGGCTCACGCGGTGCGCCAGGCTTATCGCGACGTGCTGTTCAATGGCCGTCATCCGACCTTCGTGCTGTTTTTCGAGGTTGATCCCGCCGTCGTTGACGTTAACGTGCACCCGACCAAGCACGAAGTCCGCTTCCGCGACGGGCGCATGGTGCACGACTTCCTTTATGGCACCTTGCACCGCGCGCTGGGCGATGTGCGTCCCGAAGATCAACTGGCAGGCGCTGCGCCAGTGACTGCCATCGAGCGACCCACCGGCCCGCAAGCCGGTGAGTTCGGCCCGCAGGGTGAAATGCGCCTGGCCAACAATCTGCTGGAGCAACCCCAGGCTCAGCCCTATGCGCCGCCAGCCGGTTCAGGTGCAGGCGCTGGTTATCAATATCAGTACACGCCGCGCCCTACAGCGACGTTGCCTGCCGCCGAAGCGCAGAGCGCTTATCGCGAGTTTTATGCACCGTTGCCCGGTACGCCTGCCGTGTCGTTGCCGGAGACTCAGGGCGACATTCCTCCGCTGGGCTACGCCTTGGCGCAACTCAAGGGTATTTATATTCTGGCGGAGAACGCTCACGGTCTGGTGCTGGTAGACATGCATGCCGCCCACGAGCGGATCATGTACGAGCGTCTGAAGATTGCGATGGCAAGCGAAGGCCTGAGCGGTCAGCCGTTGCTGGTGCCTGAGTCCATTGCAGTCAGTCAGCGCGAAGCCGATTGCGCTGAAGAGCACATCGAGACATTCCAGCGTCTGGGCTTCGAGTTGCAACGTCTCGGTCCTGAAAGTCTGGCGATCCGGCAGATTCCGGCCTTGTTGAAACAGGCCGAGGCCAATCGTCTGGTCAGCGACGTGCTGGCCGATCTGATGGAATACGGCACCAGTGACCGGGTTCAGGCTCACATGAACGAATTGCTGGGCACCATGGCGTGCCATGGGGCAATCCGGGCCAATCGCCGTCTGGCCATCCCGGAAATGAACGGTCTGCTGCGCGACATGGAAAACACCGAGCGCAGCGGTCAATGCAACCATGGCCGACCTACCTGGACCCAAATGGGGCTGGATGATCTGGACAAACTCTTCCTGCGCGGTCGCTGAATGAGCGCTCTACCTCCGGCCATCTTTCTGATGGGGCCGACGGCTTCAGGTAAAACCGATCTGGCCATGGAACTCTGCAAAGTCCTGCCTTGCGAGCTGATCAGTGTCGATTCGGCGCTGGTTTATCGCGGCATGGATATTGGTACTGCCAAGCCTTCCAAGGCGCAGTTGGCCGAGTTTCCCCACCGTTTGGTGGATATTCTCGATCCTGCCGAAAGCTACTCGGCGGCTGATTTTCGTGCCGATGCGCTGTCTGCCATGGCAGAAATAACCGCCCGCGGAAAAATTCCGCTGCTGGTTGGCGGCACTATGTTGTATTTCAAGGCTCTATTGGACGGGTTGGCAGACATGCCGGCTGCTGACTCAGGTGTTCGTGCCGAACTGGAAGCACAGGCTGCAGCCCATGGCTGGCAGGCGTTGCATGACCAGTTGGCGGCAGTGGATCCGGTGTCTGCGGCGCGAATCCACCCCAATGACCCGCAGCGATTGATACGTGCGCTGGAGGTTTACCGGGTCAGTGGCTTGAGCATGACGGCACATAGAGAACAACAAAGTGCGCAAACTACTGATGCTGCGGCTTCTGGTAGACCGCAATTGCCCTATACTGTCGCCAGCCTGGCCATTGCTCCGGCAGATCGCAAGGTGTTGCATGGCCGTATAGCATCAAGATTTTCAACAATGCTGGACCAGGGATTCCTGGACGAAGTTCTGGCGTTACGCTCAAGAGGTGACCTGCATGCGGGTCTGCCATCAATAAGAGCCGTCGGTTATCGTCAGGTCTGGGATCATCTGGATGGAAAGCTGACATGGGCTGAGATGCAGGAGCGTGGGATCATTGCCACGCGCCAACTGGCCAAGCGACAGTTTACCTGGCTACGCAGCTGGGACGATTTACACTGGTTGGACAGTCTGGCCAGCGACAATTTGCCACGCGCCTTGAAATACCTGGGGTCGGTCTCCATATTGAGCTGAGTCCTTGCAATAGCCGTCTATCCTTGGGGGGTGGCGGTTCAAGCCAACTGAATTCGAATTATTATTGATCCTTAAAGGAGTGCGGCACATGTCAAAAGGGCATTCGCTACAAGACCCTTACCTGAACACCCTGCGTAAAGAGAAGGTTGGGGTTTCGATCTATCTCGTCAACGGCATCAAGCTGCAAGGCACGATCGAGTCTTTTGACCAGTTTGTTATTTTGCTGAAGAACACTGTCAGCCAAATGGTCTACAAGCACGCAATCTCTACCGTTGTTCCGGTTCGCCCGATTCGTCTGCCTAGCGCAACCGAAGGTGAGCAGGGCGACGCTGAGCCAGGTAACGCCTGATAGGAGTCTGCTTTGTTCTTTGAGCGCCACAGTGGTGGTGAACGCGCAATACTCGTTTACCTGGATGGTCAGGACCCTGAGGCGCGTGAAGATCCGCAGGAGTTTCGGGAACTGGCCATATCAGCTGGCGCCGATACCGTCGCGTTCGTCAACGTGCCGCGTCATCGGCCATCGGCCAAATATCTGATTGGCAGTGGCAAGGTCGAGGAACTTCGCGACCAGGTCAAAGCCGAAAAAATCGATATCGTCATCTTCAATCACGTGCTGACACCCAGTCAGGAACGTAACCTCGAACGCGTGTTCGAGTGTCGCGTACTTGATCGCACGGGGTTGATCCTCGACATCTTCGCGCAGCGCGCGCGTACTCATGAAGGCAAATTGCAGGTCGAGCTGGCACAGCTCGAGCACATGAGCACGCGGCTGGTTCGCGGCTGGACTCACCTTGAACGCCAGGGCGGTGGTATTGGCCTGCGTGGTCCCGGTGAAACCCAGCTGGAAACTGACCGGCGTCTGTTGCGGGTTCGTCTGCGGCAGATCAAGGGCCGTCTTGAAAAGGTTCGCAGCCAGCGTGAGCAGGCTCGTCGCGGGCGCAAGCGCGCCGACATCCCTTCGGTTTCTCTGGTGGGCTATACCAACGCCGGCAAATCGACATTGTTCAATGCTGTGACTGATTCCGATGTGTTTGCTGCAGATCAGCTCTTCGCCACGCTCGACCCGACCCTGCGCCGTCTGCAACTCGACGACCTGGGGCCTATCGTGCTGGCTGACACCGTGGGCTTTATTCGCCACCTGCCGCACAAACTGGTCGAAGCCTTTCGCGCCACGCTCGAAGAGTCCAGCAACTCCGATCTGCTGCTCCACGTCATCGACTCTCACGAGCCTGATCGCATGGAGCAGATCGAACAGGTCATGGCGGTACTTGGCGAGATCGGTGCCGAGGGCTTGCCGATACTTGAGGTCTATAACAAACTCGACCTGCTCGAAGGGGTAGAGCCGCAGATACAGCGCGATGCCGATGGCAAACCGCAACGTGTCTGGGTCTCCGCCCGTGATGGTCGAGGGCTGGACCTGCTCAAACAGGCTGTTGCCGAATTGCTCGGCGACGATCTGTTTGTCGGTACTTTGCACCTGTCTCAGGATTTTGCCCGGTTACGCGCCCAGTTTTTCGAATTGGGTGCGGTGCAGAGCGAAGAGTATGACGAGCAGGGCAGCAGCTTGTTGGCAGTACGTTTACCGCGCGTTGAGTTCAATCGTCTGGTGAGTCGCGAAGGACTGCAGCCGCTGGAATTCATCGAGCAACACACTTTGCAATAAAAGCGTGAGAAAGCCGTTGTACGGCTCTCTCAGGCATTCTGTAGCATTGGTCGGCGCGCCGCGGGCGCGTCTTTGCTTTATCAGATGGAGAGCGCTATGGCTTGGAATGAGCCGGGTGGCAACTCGAATAATCAGGATCCTTGGGGTGGTAAGCGCAAGGGCGGCGACCGCAAGGGGCCACCGGATCTCGACGAGGCCTTCCGAAAGCTGCAGGAAAGCCTTAATGGTTTGTTCGGTGGTGGCAAGAAACGCAGTGGTGGTGACGGTGGTGGTAACGGCAACCCTGGCAAGGGTGGCGGTTTCGGCTTGCTGGGCATTGGCCTGGTCGTGCTGGTTGCGATCTGGCTGTACAGCGCCATTTACGTCGTGGACGAGCAGGAGCAGGCCGTTGTGCTGCGCTTTGGTCAGTACCACGAAACCGTAGGTTCGGGTCTGAACATCTATTTCCCGCCGTTCGATCGCAAGTACATGGAAAACGTGACTCGCGAACGTGCCTACAGCAAACAGGGCCAGATGCTGACTGAAGACGAAAACATCGTCGAAGTGCCGCTGACCGTGCAGTACAAAATCTCCAACCTGCGTGATTTCGTGCTGAACGTTGATCAACCGGAAGTCAGTCTGCAACACGCTACTGAAAGTGCGCTGCGTCATGTCGTGGGTTCCACGGCCATGGATCAGGTGCTGACTGAAGGTCGTGAACTGATGGCGAGTGAGATCAAGGAGCGTCTGCAACGCTTCCTCGACACTTATCGCACCGGTATCACGGTGACCCAGGTCAACGTACAGAGCGCTGCTGCACCTCGTGAGGTTCAGGAAGCATTCGATGATGTGATTCGTGCACGTGAAGACGAGCAACGTTCCCGTAACCAGGCTGAAACCTACGCTAACGGTGTGATTCCGGAAGCACGTGGTCAGGCTCAGCGGATCATCGAAGACGCCAACGGTTATCGCGACGAAGTGATCTCCCGCGCCAAGGGTGAAGCTGATCGCTTTACCAAGCTGGTTGCCGAGTATCGCAAGGCTCCAGAAGTCACGCGTGAACGTCTGTACCTGGACACTATGCAAGAGCTGTTCACCAATACCAGCAAGGTTCTCGTAACTGGCGATAAAGGCGGGAACAACCTGCTTTATCTGCCGCTGGACAAGATGATCGAAAACGGCCGTAGCGGTAACAGCAATGCCCCGACTACCGGTGCTAACACTGCAGGAGCTGATGTCGGTGCTCGCGCCGCAGAGATTCAGCAGCCGCGTACAAGGGAGACTCGCTGATGAGCAATAAATCGCTGATCGCCCTGATTGTTGCTGTAGTGCTGGCGGTGGTTGCCTGGAACAGCCTGTTTATCGTGTCCCAGACAGAACGTGCCGTAATGCTGCAATTTGGTCGCGTGGTTGAACCTAACATTCAGCCCGGTCTGCATGTGAAGATTCCTTACGTCAACCAGGTGCGCAAGTTCGACGGTCGCCTGCTGACGCTGGATGCACCGACGCAACGCTTCCTGACGCTGGAAAAGAAAGCGGTCATGGTGGATGCCTACGCCAAGTGGCGTGTGAAGGACGCGGAAGTGTTCTACACCGCAACGTCGGGCCTCAAGCAAATCGCTGATGAACGTCTGTCGCGTCGTCTCGAATCCGGTCTGCGTGACCAGTTCGGTAAGCGCACCCTGCACGAAGCTGTGTCGGGCGAACGTGACGCGTTGATGGCTGACATCACCGCTTCGCTGAACGCGATGGCAAATAAAGAGCTCGGCATCGAAGTTATCGATGTTCGGGTCAAGGCTATCGACCTGCCGAAGGAAGTGAACCGCAGCGTTTTCGAACGGATGAGTACCGAACGTGAACGTGAAGCGCGTGAGCATCGCGCCAAGGGTAACGAACTGGCTGAAGGCATCCGTGCCGACGCCGATCGTCAGCGCCGCGTACTGCTGGCTGAAGCCTATCGTGAGTCTGAAGAGGCCCGCGGTGATGGTGATGCACAAGCTTCCGCGATCTATTCCAAGGCATACGGCCAGGATCAGGAGTTCTACGCGTTCTACCGTAGCCTGCGCGCCTACCGTGAAAGCTTCGCGAACAAGAGTGACGTGATGGTTCTGGATCCGAGCAGCGATTTCTTCCGCTATCTGGAAAAATCCAAGCCGTGATCTGAACGCCGTAATCTACCCGCCGGGCGGCAAAACCGTCCGGCGGGGTGATCATGCGGTAAAACGTGTGTATGATGCGGCAGCCGGGAAATTCCCGGCTTTTTTGCGTCTGCACGATTGATTGGCCACAGCAGTGGCATGATTTTCGAGGACAGTGGTCTGAAACAGCCATTCTCGGGCGCTTGCCGTGCCCGCAGTAACGGGCGCAGGGCCTGACCACTCTCTGCTTTACTCAAGGCCCGCCTCGGCGCGGGTCGCCCGGATCATAGGGGAAAGGCGTAATGGCAACGGTTGACCGCTGGCTGCTACCAGATGGCATCGAAGAAGTACTGCCGCCTGAAGCGGCGCGCATAGAAGTAGCGCGCCGTCAGGTGTTGGATCTGTTCCAGAGCTGGGGCTATGAATTCGTAGTCACCCCTCATATCGAATACCTTGAATCCTTGCTCACTGGCGCGGGCTCGGACCTGGATCTGCGCACCTTCAAAGTGATCGACCCGCAGTCGGGTCGGCAAATGGGCTTTCGTGCCGACATCACGCCGCAAGTGGCGCGCATCGATGCGCATACCCTGCGTCGTGAAGGGCCGAGCCGTCTTTGCTATGCCGGTAGCGTGCTGCATGCGCAGCCGCGTGCCCTGTCTTCTTCGCGTAGCCCTATTCAACTGGGCGCCGAGTTGTATGGCGATGCAAGCCCGAGCAGTGACGTCGAAGTCATCAGCCTGATGCTGGCCATGCTTCAACTGGCTGATGTTCCAGACGTTCACATGGATCTGGGGCATGTCGGTATCTACCGAGGCCTGGCCCGCGCAGCTGGTTTGTCTGGCGAGGTTGAACAACTGTTGTTCGATGCCCTGCAACGCAAGGCCATCGACGAAGTGATCGAGCTGACAGCCAATCTGCCTGCCGATCTGGCGTCGATGCTGCGTGCATTGGTCGATCTGTGCGGTGGTCGTGAAGTATTGGCGGCTGCGCGTGATCGCCTGGCCAACGCGCCAGCGCCAGTGCTGGCTGCGCTTGATGACCTGTTGACCGTGGCTGAGCGCCTTGCGACCCGTTTCCCTGAGCTGCCGCTGTATTTTGATCTGGGTGAGTTGCGCGGTTATCACTATCACACGGGTGTTGTCTTTGCTGTTTTCGTTCCGGGCGTGGGTCAATCCATTGCTCAGGGCGGTCGCTATGATGACATCGGTGCAGATTTCGGTCGGGCTCGCCCGGCCACCGGTTTTTCCACGGACCTGAAGACTTTGGTGACACTGGGTCGTGCAGAAATCGAATTGCCTTCCGGCGGTATCTGGATGCCGGACAGTACGGATGCAGCACTCTGGCAGCAGGTTTGTCAGTTGCGCAGTGAAGGTCAGCGTGTTGTGCAGGCATTGCCTGGGCAACGGGTGGCCGCAGCGCGTGAGGCCGATTGCGATCGGCAATTGATTCAGCATGGCGAGCGTTGGCAAGTCGTGCCGCTGGCTTCTTGAGTTTTCCTGTCGGCGGCCGCCGACACCAAGTTTGCGTGAATGAGGACAAGTGTTATGGGTAAGAATGTCGTAGTCCTGGGCACCCAATGGGGTGATGAGGGCAAAGGCAAGATCGTTGATCTGCTGACCGAACATGCTACCGCTGTAGTGCGTTACCAGGGTGGCCACAACGCGGGTCACACTCTGGTGATCGACGGCGAAAAAACCGTATTGCACCTGATTCCGTCCGGTGTACTGCGCGAAGGCGTGCAGTGCCTCATTGGTAACGGTGTGGTGGTTGCGCCGGATGCGCTGATGCGCGAAATCATCAAGCTGGAAGAAAAAGGCATTCCAGTGCGCGAGCGTCTGCGCATCAGCCCGTCCTGCCCGCTGATCCTGTCCTATCACGTTGCGCTGGATCAGGCGCGTGAAAAGGCCCGTGGCGAGTTCAAGATCGGCACCACCGGTCGCGGTATCGGCCCGGCTTACGAAGACAAGGTTGCACGTCGCGGCCTGCGTATCGGTGACCTGTTCCACCGCGAGCGTTTCGCCGCCAAGCTGGGCGAGCTGCTCGACTATCACAACTTTGTGCTGGTCAATTACTACAAAGAGCCTGCCATCGACTTCCAGAAGACTCTCGACGAGTGCATGGAATACGCCGAGCTGCTCAAGCCACTGATGCTCGACGTCACTGCCGCGCTGCATGAAATGCGTCGCGACGGCAAAGACATCATGTTCGAAGGCGCTCAAGGTTCGCTGCTGGACATTGACCACGGTACTTATCCGTACGTCACCAGCTCCAACACCACGGCGGGCGGTATCGCCACGGGTTCGGGTTTTGGGCCGATGTACCTGGATTACATCCTGGGTATCACCAAGGCCTACACCACACGTGTAGGTTCGGGTCCATTCCCGACTGAGCTGTTCGACGACGTTGGTGCATTCCTGGCCAAGCGTGGGCACGAATTCGGTGCAACCACTGGCCGTGCTCGTCGCTGCGGCTGGTTCGATGCCGTGATCCTGCGTCGCGCTATCGAAATCAACAGCATCTCCGGCATCTGCCTGACCAAGCTCGACGTGCTGGATGGCCTCGAAACCATCAACATCTGCATCGGTTACGAGAACGAGCACGGTGCAGTGATCGAAGCACCGACCGACGCTGACAGCTACCTGGGCCTTAAGCCTGTGTACGAGCAAGTGCCGGGCTGGACTGAATCGACGCTGGGTGCCAAGACTCTGGAAGAGCTGCCAGCTAACGCTCGCGCTTATATCAAGCGTCTGGAAGAGCTGGTGGGCGCACCTATCGACATTATTTCGACGGGCCCTGATCGCAACGAAACCATCGTGTTGCGTCATCCGTTTGGCTGATAAATCGTTGATGTAAAAACAAAGGGTCGCAGATGCGGCCCTTTGTTTTTTCTGGTTTGACCGTGGCCACTGGAACGGCACGGCGATTGCTGTAAAAAGCGTCAGAAAAGGTGCCATCATTTTAATGGCGCCGGTGGTGGAGGGATTCCCCGTGTCAGCTGTCCTCTCTCTTTTGCGGAGCCGCTTGCTGCGGCCCGTGTTTATTGCCCTTGGCATCGCTCTTTTGGTGCAGGTGCTGGTCGCCGTTGCTCTCACCCGGAGCACTGTTGCTGCGCTTGAAGCTGATTTGGCCAATCGCCTGGGTGTAGATTCGCAACACTTGTCCGCTGAACTGGAACAGGCAAGTCGAGAAGTAACCTCCAGTCTCGATAATCTTGCTACCAGTACCAGTCAGCGCTTGAGTACGGGCCTTGCCGCCCGTCTGAAGGATGAGCAGGCACAGCTGCGCGCCACACTGGAAAAAGACCTCAGAGACTCAGCCACCGATATGGCCGAGCTGCTGGCCGCTGTGGCACCCCGTGCAATGTGGGATAACGACACGCCGACGTTGTCCGAATTCGCTCGTCGCGCGCAGCGCAACCCCAATGTGTTGTTCGTGATTTATGACGATGCGGCAGGCGAGCACTTGACTCGTTATCTGAACCGCGAAAACCCGCTGATCCAGGCGTTGCTTGCCAAGGGCGAGGGCGAGCGGGCAATGGATAAAGTGCTGAACGCTGCCAGGACCGACAGTTCGGTTTACTACGTCGAGGCATCCATCAGCCCTAACGGTGTTGAAATCGGCAAGGTGCGCATGGGTGTTTCCACTGCCACCGTTGAAGAAAACCTCGTCGCTCTCGACAAGCGTTTTGCGACGCTGATTACCAGTGGCGGGCAACTGGTTTCCGAAAGCCTGACCGGCGCTTCGAAAGAAAGCTCGGCCGCACTGCGTTCACGACTTGATTCTGCGCAAGGCGCGGCTTCTGCCATGGCTACAAACACGACATCAGCGGTAAAGGAAGCGTCTGAAACACTGCGCTGGCGGATAGGCATGGGCTTGGCCCTGGTTGGGTTGGGCGTCCTTTTGGTATTGGCGGTAGTGCTGGGGCGCAGGGTAGTCAACAAGCTGCTGCTGTTGATCGCGGCGCTGGATGATCTGGCGGCGGGCGAGGGCGATCTGACCAAGCGCGTCAAAATCGACAGTAATGACGAGATCGGGGACATGGCGGCAGCAGTCAATCGTTTTGTTGCCAAGCTACAGCCCATTGTTCGCGAGGCCGGAGATGTTGCGCAGCGCACCGGTGTTGAGATCAATGCGATGAGTCAGCGCAATGCGGGTGCAGGTGCTGCGGCCGCGATGCAGCGCGATGAAGTGGCTGCCAGTCTGCAAGCGCTTGAGCACATGGCCGACGAGGCTCAGTCCGAGAGCCATGCCATGCAGGCTGCTTTGAGGCAGGTGGTGGATATTCGTCAGGCGACTGATGAAAACACGCGCACGTCGAATCAGGTGGGCGGCTTGATCGAAGCGCTCGCGGGGCAGGTTGAAACCGGTTCTAAAGTCATCGAGCGGCTGGCGCAGCAGAGCGAGCAGATCGAAGTGGTGCTGGAGGTCATTCATGGCATTGCCGAACAGACTAACCTGTTGGCGCTGAACGCGGCCATTGAGGCTGCGCGGGCTGGGGAAACCGGGCGCGGTTTTGCTGTGGTCGCCGATGAGGTTCGTGCTTTGGCGAGCAAGACCCAAAGCTCCACGGGTGATATTCAGGCGCACATCGGTGCGTTGCAGTCAGGTGCGAAAGAGGCCGTTGCGGCGATTGGTCTGGCGGGACGGCAGGCCAATGAGGGGTTGGCGGTACTGCGCAACAGCGTCAAGTTGCAGCAATCCGTGCAGGAATCTGTTGAGCAGGTCCATACGGCGATCGGTCTGGCAACCAAGGCGGCAGTGCATCAGGCAGAAGGCGCGCACGCGGTGAGAGGACGTGTAGAAGTGATTCACGCCCAGGCCCAGCGTGCGGCGCAGGTCGTTGAAGAGACTACGGCGAGCGGCAAAGTGCTGGATGGCCTCGCGGCGCAGTTGAAGGCGAGTCTGGGGCAATTCAGGGCTTGATTGCCGGGATTGCTTGGTGGGTAAACTTGTGGGAGTGGTGCCGGTATCCCTGACACCGCGCTGTCGCGCAGCAAACGGGTGACCTGTAGGAGCCAACTTGTTGGCGAGACGTCGGACCCGCATCGTCAGAAATTCCGCTTCGCCAACAAGTTAGCTCCTACAAGGTCCGCGTTTCAAATCCATTATTGGAGTGATGTTTGATAGGAGCAGACCAAGCTTTGCTCTCACGGGTGAGCTGCTATTTTCCAAACCCCAGAAAGCACAAAACCGAGCACATGGCTCGGTTTTGTTTGAATTGGTGCCCAGA
>NZ_JAWHNU010000007.1:30210-164639 GCF_032582135.1 Pseudomonas syringae group sp. J309-1
AGAAGACTCGAACTTCCACGACCTTGCGGTCACCAGCACCTGAAGCTGGCGTGTCTACCAATTTCACCATCTGGGCAGCATCAGCAGCGTTGCACGCCGTTGATGGAGCGCACTATACGGAGCGGGTTTTGATCTGTAAACCCCTGTTTTGGTTTTAATAAATGGTTTTTCCGCTGAGGCAAACAAAATCGGCAACAGACGCAATAATCAAAAGCACAAAACCTAAACCCTGAAATGCAAAAACCCGCTTTCGCGGGTTTTTGGGAGAGTCATCAGATTTAATCTGCTGCTCTGAATTGGTGCCCAGAAGAAGACTCGAACTTCCACGACCTTGCGGTCACCAGCACCTGAAGCTGGCGTGTCTACCAATTTCACCATCTGGGCAATATCGACAAGCGTCTACCTGTCGATGGCGCGCACTATACGGAGCGCCTTTTGCACTGTAAACCCCCAGTGGTTAAAATATTTGAAAAAATTCGCAGGCGGTGTATTTGAAGGCTTTTTTGCATCCGGTCACGGGTTTTTCAGGCGATGTTCGAGTGTGAAATTTCCCGTTTCAATAGGTGTATGCCAAACTAGCCCCCATATAGACAAGGTGAAAACTATCTAATGGCCGATTGGCAGTCCCTCGATCCCGAGGCCGCTCGTGAAGCGGAAAAATATGAAAACCCTATCCCCAGCCGTGAATTGATTCTGGCTCACCTCTCCGATCGCGGTTCGCCTGCGAGCCGTGAGCAGCTGGTGGAAGAATTTGGCCTGACAACTGAAGATCAGTTCGAAGCCCTGCGCCGCCGTTTGCGAGCAATGGAGCGCGACGCTCAGTTGATCTACACCCGTCGTGGCACCTATGCCCCGGTGGACAAGCTGGACCTGATCCTGGGGCGAATCTCCGGGCATCGTGATGGTTTCGGCTTCCTGGTCCCTGACGATGGCAGCGATGACCTGTTCATGAGTCCGGCCCAGATGCGTCTGGTGTTCGACGGTGACCGTGCTTTAGCGCGCGTTTCCGGTCTGGACCGCCGCGGTCGCCGCGAAGGCGTGATCGTCGAAGTTATTTCCCGCGCCCACGAGTCCGTGGTCGGCCGATACTTCGAAGAGAGCGGCATTGGTTTTGTCATTCCTGACAATCCAAAAATTCAGCAGGAAGTGCTGGTTACTCCCGGTCGCAATAACAACGCGAAGATCGGTCAGTTCGTCGAGGTGAAAATCACCCACTGGCCAACGCCGCGCTTCCAGCCTCAGGGCGATATTGTCGAGGTCGTAGGCAACTACATGGCGCCCGGCATGGAAATCGATGTCGCGCTGCGTACCTACGATATTCCTCACGTCTGGCCAGAGGCCGTGCTTAAAGAAGCCGCCAAACTCAAGCCGGAAGTGGAAGAAAAAGACAAAGAAAATCGCGTCGACCTGCGCCATCTGCCGTTCGTCACCATCGACGGTGAAGATGCTCGCGACTTCGATGACGCTGTTTATTGCGAAGCCAAGCCCGGCAAATTGCGTCTGTTCTCGGGTGGCTGGAAGCTCTACGTCGCTATCGCTGACGTGTCGAGCTACGTGAAGATCGGCTCTGCTCTGGACGCCGAGTCGCAGGTGCGTGGCACCTCGGTTTACTTCCCCGAGCGGGTTGTGCCAATGCTGCCTGAGCAGCTTTCCAACGGCTTGTGCTCGCTGAATCCGCACGTTGATCGTCTGGCCATGGTTTGTGAGATGACCATCTCCAAAACCGGCGAGATGACTGATTACGTGTTCTATGAAGCTGTCATCCACTCCCATGCGCGTCTGACCTACAACAAGGTCAGTACCATGCTGGAACAGCCGAAAAGCAGCGACGCTCGCCAGTTGCGTGGCGAATACCCTGACGTGCTGCCGCACCTGAAGCAGCTTTATGCGCTGTACAAGGTGTTGCTCGGTGCTCGTCATGTGCGTGGCGCTATCGATTTTGAAACACAGGAAACCCGCATCATCTTCGGGACCGAGCGCAAAATCGCTGAAATCCGCCCGACTACGCGTAACGATGCTCACAAGCTGATCGAGGAATGCATGCTGGCTGCTAACGTCGCCACTGCCGAGTTCCTCAAGAAGCACGAAATTCCTGCGCTTTACCGCGTGCACGATGGCCCGCCGCCTGAGCGTCTGGAAAAACTCCGTGCGTTCCTGGGTGAGCTGGGTCTGTCTCTTCACAAAGGCAAGGACGGTCCAACTCCGAAGGATTATCAGGCGTTGCTGGAAACCGTACGTGATCGTCCGGACTATCACCTGATTCAGACCGTCATGCTGCGTTCGTTGAGTCAGGCGGTTTACAGCTCTGACAATAACGGCCACTTCGGTCTGAATTACGAGGCGTATACCCACTTTACCTCGCCGATTCGTCGTTATCCGGACCTGCTGACTCACCGCGCAATCCGCAGTGTGATCCGCTCGAAGCAGGACACCCCGCACGTGCGCCGAGCGGGCGCCGCGGTAATCCCGAAAGCTCGTATCTATCCGTATGACGATGCCATTCTCGAACAGTTGGGCGAACAGTGTTCGATGAACGAGCGCCGCGCCGATGAAGCTACGCGTGACGTGGTCAATTGGCTCAAGTGTGAGTTCATGAAAGACCGCGTAGGCGAATCTTTCCCTGGTGTGATCACCGCTGTGACTGGTTTTGGTCTATTTGTAGAACTGACTGATATCTATGTCGAAGGTCTGGTGCACGTCACTGCTTTGCCGGGCGATTATTATCACTTCGATCCGCTGCATCACCGCCTGGCGGGCGAGCGTACCGGTCGTAGCTTCCGCTTGGGCGATACCGTTGAAGTGCGCGTCATGCGCGTTGATCTGGATGAGCGCAAGATCGACTTCGAGATGGCCGAGAAAACCATCAGCGCCCCAATTGGCCGCAAGCGTCGCGGTGCAGAGCCGCAGCCAGTTGAAAAAGCCGCTGCTTCAGAGCGCGCACCGAGCAAGCGTCCGGCCAAGGCTAAAGCCAAGGCCAGCGCTGAGCCAGAGGCCTACCGGCCTAGTGATGCAGCCGCGAAAAACGCTGAAGTGCGCAAAAGTCGCGAACTGAAACAGGCTCTGTTGGCTGAAGCGAAGGGTGGTAGCAAGGCATCGTCGGGAAAGTCCGGTAAAGCCGGTTCTGCGCCATCATCGGACAGACCTGCTAAACCTAGCAAACACCGTAAAGGCCCGCCGAAAGCGGGTTCTGCTCCAGCCGCGAAAAGCGGCGGGGCGCGCAAGCCTAAGGCCAAGTCATGAGTTCGTTGGAAAAAATCTACGGCGTGCATGCCGTAGAAGCGCTACTGCGTCACCACCCCAAGCGGGTCAAGCAAATCTGGCTGGCCGAGGGTCGTAATGATCCTCGTGTGCAGGTGCTGGTTGCGCTGGCTGGTGAAAATCGCGTGTCGATCGGTCAGGCCGAGCGGCGTGAGATGGACGCATGGGTCGAGGGGGTGCATCAGGGCGTTGTTGCGGAAGTCAGTCCTAGTCAGGTCTGGGGCGAGGCAATGCTCGATGAGTTGCTGGATCGTACCGAAGGCGCGCCGTTGATTCTGGTGCTTGACGGTGTAACCGATCCGCACAACCTCGGCGCATGCCTGCGCACTGCCGATGCTGCCGGAGCGCTGGCGGTGGTCGTGCCCAAAGACAAGTCTGCAACCCTGACGCCAGCAGTGCGTAAAGTGGCTTGCGGCGCGGCTGAAGTGATCCCGTTGGTTGCCGTGACCAACCTCGCGCGAACCCTGGAGAAACTCCAGCAGCGCGGCCTGTGGGTTGTCGGTACTGCGGGGGAGGCTGAGCAGGAGTTGTATCAGCAAGACCTCACGGGCCCGACCATCCTGATCATGGGTGCTGAGGGCAAAGGCATGCGCCGTCTGACGCGTGAGCACTGCGATTACCTGGTGCGCCTGCCGATGGCGGGTAGCGTCAGCAGCCTGAACGTCTCGGTTGCAACCGGCGTTTGCCTGTTTGAAGCGTTGCGTCAGCGCAACGTAAAGGCGGCGGGAACCAAGAAGTAATATCCCCGCAGGAGAGCTGCCGCAGGCTGCGATTGGCCTTCAATCGCGACGAGGGTCCATCGGACCTTCGCAGCCTTTGGCACCTCCTGCGGTGGTTTATGGTAATTGCTCAAATATTCACCAATTGCCTTGCGCCTCTTCATCCCCTTCTCTACAATTGCGCCCCTTGCTGTCACGGCAGGCGCTCATGTGCCTGTCCCTGAGTAAGACTAACAGTGTCATTCACTCCTTGTCTGACCGCTTATTGGCGGCAGGCTACAACCCGTAAGGAGCATTCATGCGTCATTACGAAATCATCTTTTTGGTCCACCCGGATCAAAGCGAGCAAGTCGGCGGCATGGTAGAGCGTTACACCAAGCTGATCGAAGAAGACGGCGGCAAAATCCACCGTCTGGAAGATTGGGGCCGTCGTCAACTGGCTTACGCAATCAACAATGTTCACAAGGCTCACTACGTGATGCTGAACGTTGAGTGCACTGGCAAGGCTCTGGCCGAGCTGGAAGACAACTTCCGCTACAACGATGCAGTGATCCGTAACCTGGTCATCCGTCGTGACGAAGCCGTAACTGGCCAGTCCGAGATGCTCAAGGCTGAAGAAAACCGCAGTGAGCGCCGTGAGCGTCGCGACCGTCCTGAGCACTCCGACAGCGCCGATGGCGTTGATGGTGATGACAGCGACAACAGCGATAACGCTGACGAGTAATCCACGGACCTTTTAAGGAGCCAATCACATGGCACGTTTCTTCCGTCGTCGTAAATTCTGCCGCTTCACCGCTGAAGACGTGAAAGAGATCGATTACAAAGATCTCAACACTCTGAAAGCATACGTATCCGAGACCGGCAAAATCGTTCCAAGCCGTATCACTGGTACCAAAGCACGTTATCAGCGTCAGCTGGCCACCGCTATCAAGCGTGCCCGCTTCCTGGCCCTGCTGGCCTACACCGACAGCCACGGCCGCTGAGACCGGGCAGTCGACAAAGTAGTAAGGATCTAATGCATGCGCGCCTTGGCTGAATTCATCATGCGGGGACGCTTGCAGGCCATGCTGGTTGTGGCCGGATTTGCGGCATTGCCGTTGTTGTACTGTGTGGGTGCCGCTGCAGCTAGCCTTGTGCTACTGCGGCGCGGTTCGGACGCCATTGGCGTCATTGGTGTGGGAGTGCTTTCAGCGTTGGTTTGCTGGTACTTCCAGAAAGATCCCGGTGCACTTTTAGTGTTGCTTGGGGCTTGTGGTCTGTCGCTGGTTTTACGCGCAGGCCACACCTGGAATCGCGCGCTGCTGGTCAGCGTGGTAGTCGGGTTGTTGTGTGCAGTGAGCTTTGGAACGGTTTTCAGTCCCATGGTTGACAGTTTGAGTCAGGAGTTCGAGAAACTCATGCCTCAGGCTTTCGGTGAGGTCTACGAGAAACTCTCGGCCGACCAGCGAGTTACCTTCGCTTCACTGATTCCACCCCTGATCATCGGTTCGATGGCGGTTACGCTTCAGGTTTTCAGTGTGTTGTGCCTGATTCTTGGGCGCTATTGGCAGGCGTTGTTGTACAACCCCGGTGGTTTTGGTCGCGAGTTTCGTCAGATCAGAATCCCGAAAGGACTGGCGTTATCGTTGCTGGCAGCGATGTTTGTAGGGCCGATGCTTGGCGTACAGATGTTGATTTTGTTGCCGTTGTTGAGCATACCGTTGGCCTTCGCCGGGCTAGCCCTGATTCACGGGCTGGTGGCGCAGAAAAAACTGGCCAGTTTCTGGCTGGTGGGGATGTACGTCACGCTGGTGCCATTCATGCACCTGATAGGTCCGTTGCTCGTGGTTATTGCCATTGTCGACAGCCTGATTGATTTTCGCGGTCGTCTGGGATCGAAAGACTCCGATAGCGCGAACGGTGAAGGTTAAAAGTTAAGAGGATTTTCACATGCAACTGATCCTTCTGGAAAAAGTCGCGAACCTGGGCAACCTGGGCGACAAAGTAAATGTTAAGGCCGGTTACGGTCGTAACTACCTGCTGCCTTACGGCAAAGCTACCGCTGCGACCGCTGCTAACATTGCTGCGTTCGAAGAGCGTCGTGCCGAGCTGGAAAAACTGGCTGCAGACAAAAAAGCTTCTGCCGAAACTCGCGCTGCCCAACTGGCTGAGCTGGAAGTGACTATCACTGCCACTGCTGGTGACGAAGGCAAGCTGTTCGGTTCGATCGGCACCCACGACATCGCTGATGCACTGACCGCCTCTGGCGTTGAAGTTGCAAAAAGCGAAGTTCGTCTGCCGAACGGCACCATCCGTAACGTTGGCGAATTCGACGTAGCCGTGCACCTGCACAGCGACGTAGAAGCAACCGTTCGCGTTGTTGTGGTGGCTGCTTAAGCAGTACGTAATCGTCTGGCGACTTGCTCGCTAGAGGATTAACATCGGGCACGATCCTGTTTACAGGTCGTGCCCTTTGTCTTTCTGTACCCTTGGTTTTTACAAAACCTGATTTTTCACAACCCCTGATTCTGAGTGGTCATGAACGATATCTCCGCCCCTGAGCAATATGATCTGCAAACCGCCGCGCTGAAGGTGCCGCCGCATTCCATCGAGGCCGAACAGGCCGTACTCGGTGGTCTGATGCTGGACAACAACGCCTGGGAGCGCGTGCTCGATCAGGTGTCGGATGGCGATTTCTATCGACATGACCACCGTTTGATTTTTCGCGCCATCGCCCGTCTGGCTGACCAGAACCAGCCCATCGACGTGGTCACGCTGGCCGAGCAGCTGGAAAAAGAAGGCCAGACCTCGCAGGTTGGCGGGCTGGGTTACCTCAGCGAACTGGCGAAAAACATTCCGTCGGTTGCCAACATCAAGGCCTATGCGCAAATCGTCCGTGAACGGGCGACGCTGCGTCAACTGATCGGCATCAGCACGGAAATCGCCGACAGCGCGTTCAATCCGGAAGGGCGCAACGCTGCTGAGATCCTCGACGAAGCCGAGCGGCAGATTTTCCAGATTGCCGAAGCGCGTCCGAAGACCGGTGGCCCGGTTAGCGTGACCGACCTGTTGACCAAGGCCATCGACCGTATCGATACCCTGTTCAACACTGACAACGCGATTACCGGCCTGTCTACCGGTTATACCGACCTGGATGAGAAGACCAGCGGCCTGCAACCGTCCGACTTGATCATCGTCGCCGGTCGTCCGTCCATGGGTAAAACCACTTTCGCCATGAACCTGGTGGAAAACGCCGTTTTACGCAGCGACAAAGCGGTGCTGGTTTACTCGCTTGAGATGCCAGGTGAATCGCTGATCATGCGTATGCTGTCTTCGCTGGGTCGCATCGACCAGACCAAGGTCCGTGCCGGTCGCCTGGAAGACGACGATTGGCCACGCCTGACGTCGGCGGTCAATCTGCTCAACGAGCGCAAGCTGTTCATCGACGATACGGCCGGTATCAGTCCGTCGGAAATGCGCGCCCGGACACGGCGTCTGGTGCGTGAACACGGCGACATTGCCCTGATCATGATCGACTACCTGCAGTTGATGCAGATCCCCGGTTCAGGTGGTGATAACCGGACCAACGAGATTTCCGAGATTTCCCGCTCGTTGAAAGCCCTCGCCAAGGAATTCAACTGCCCGGTGGTTGCCCTTTCGCAGCTCAACCGATCTTTGGAGCAACGTCCGAACAAGCGCCCGATCAACTCCGACTTGCGGGAATCCGGAGCGATCGAGCAGGATGCTGACGTGATCATGTTTGTTTACCGGGACGAGGTGTATCACCCGGAAACCGAGCACAAGGGCATCGCTGAAATCATCATCGGCAAGCAGCGTAACGGGCCTATTGGTACCACCCGGCTTGCGTTCATCGGCAAGTACACCCGCTTTGAAAACCTCGCACCGGGCAGTTATAACTTCGACGACGAATAACATGCGGTGACTGTTTTACGTGGTAGCGGTGCATCTCAAGCTTATGCAAAACCTGTGGGACCGAATTTATTCGGGAAAGGGCCGGCAGTATTCAATACTTCTGTCGCCTGACAAGACGCATTCGCGAATGAATTCGCTCCCATCGGGATCACCTTTGCAGGCCAACATAGAATCTCCCACAGATAACCGTCTCAGGGCGGTCGCAAATCCCTGTGGGAGCCGGGCTTGCCCGCGATACTGGCGACTCGGTTTCATGGCCATACCGCGTCATCGTTCATCGCGAGCAAGCTCAGCTCCCACAGGTACTGGGCAGTACCGCCATCAGTAACTCAATTCCGACCATTGCCGTCGGACTTGATCAAAATTTGTGCTATATTCCGCGCCCGCGATTTTTCCAACGTGCAAACGTAGGTTCCAACATGCAAGCAGCCAAGCCGTTATTTGACTATCCGAAGTACTGGGCCGAATGTTTCGGGCCTGCGCCTTTCCTGCCCATGAGCCGGGAAGAAATGGATCAGCTTGGCTG
Organism: Pseudomonas syringae group sp. J309-1; assembly: GCF_032582135.1. Taxonomy (NCBI): domain Bacteria; kingdom Pseudomonadati; phylum Pseudomonadota; class Gammaproteobacteria; order Pseudomonadales; family Pseudomonadaceae; genus Pseudomonas; species Pseudomonas syringae group sp. J309-1. Next base: position 38,626 of record NZ_JAWHNU010000007.1, read on the forward strand.
GGATTCCTGCGACATCATCATCGTGACCGGTGATGCGTACGTCGATCACCCGTCGTTTGGCATGGCAATCATCGGCCGGCTGCTGGAGTCTCAGGGCTTCCGCGTCGGGATTATTGCCCAGCCGAACTGGCAGTCCAAAGACGATTTCATGAAGCTCGGCGAGCCGAACCTGTTCTTCGGTGTCGCTGCAGGCAACATGGACTCGATGATCAACCGCTACACCGCGGACAAGAAAATCCGTTCCGACGATGCCTACACACCAGGTGGCATGGCGGGCAAGCGTCCGGACCGCGCCAGCCTGGTTTATAGCCAGCGTTGCAAGGAAGCCTACAAGCACGTGCCTATCGTGCTGGGTGGCATCGAAGCCTCGCTGCGCCGCATCGCCCATTACGATTACTGGCAGGACAAGGTCCGCAACTCGATCCTCATCGACGCCGCCGCCGACATTCTCCTGTACGGCAACGCCGAGCGCGCCATTGTCGAAGTGGCTCAGCGTCTGTCCTACGGCCACAAAATCGAAGACATTACCGATGTGCGCGGCACGGCGTTCATCCGCCGTGACACGCCTAAAGACTGGTACGAAGTCGACTCCACCCGCATCGACCGTCCGGGCAAGATCGACAAGATCATCAACCCGTATGTGAATACCCAGGACACTCAGGCCTGCGCCATCGAGCAGGAAAAAGGTCCGGTTGAAGATCCGAACGAAGCCAAGGTCGTGCAGATCCTGGCCAGCCCGCGCATGACCCGTGACAAAACGGTCATCCGTTTGCCTTCTGTGGAAAAAGTGCGTGCCGATGCGGTTCTCTACGCCCACGCCAACCGCGTACTGCACCTGGAAACAAACCCGGGTAATGCCCGTGCGCTGGTTCAGAAGCACGGCGAAGTCGATGTCTGGTTCAACCCGCCACCGATTCCCATGACCACTGAAGAGATGGACTACGTGTTCGGCATGCCCTACGCACGTATTCCGCATCCTGCGTACGGCAAGGAAAAGATTCCGGCCTACGACATGATCCGTTTCTCCGTAAACATCATGCGTGGCTGTTTCGGTGGCTGTACTTTCTGCTCGATCACCGAGCACGAGGGCCGGATCATTCAGAACCGTTCTGAAGAGTCGATCATTCGCGAGATCGAAGAGATTCGTGACAAGGTGCCAGGTTTCACCGGGGTGATTTCCGACCTCGGCGGCCCGACTGCGAACATGTACCGCATTGCCTGCAAGAGCCCGGAAATCGAATCCGCGTGCCGCAAGCCGTCCTGCGTGTTCCCAGGCATCTGCCCCAACCTGAACACCGATCACTCTTCGTTGATTCAGCTGTATCGCAGCGCTCGTGCGTTGCCGGGCGTGAAGAAAATTCTGATTGCTTCCGGCTTGCGCTATGACCTCGCGGTCGAGTCGCCGGAGTACGTTAAAGAGCTGGTGACTCACCATGTGGGTGGTTACCTGAAGATCGCCCCGGAACACACCGAGGAAGGTCCGCTCAACCAGATGATGAAACCGGGCATTGGCAGCTATGACAAGTTCAAGCGCATGTTCGAGAAGTATTCTAAGGAAGCGGGCAAAGAGCAGTACCTGATTCCGTACTTCATCGCGGCCCACCCAGGCACTACCGATGAAGACATGATGAACCTGGCGTTGTGGCTCAAGGGCAACGGTTTCCGCGCGGATCAGGTGCAGGCGTTCTATCCATCGCCGATGGCCACTGCGACTGCCATGTACCACTCGGGCAAAAACCCGCTGCGCAAGGTCACCTACAAGAGCGATGCAGTGACCATCGTGAAAAGCGAAGAGCAACGCCGTCTGCACAAGGCGTTCCTGCGCTATCACGACCCGAAAGGCTGGCCAATGCTGCGTGAGGCACTGACCCGTATGGGCCGCGCCGACCTTATTGGTTCGGGCAAGGATCAACTGATCCCGCTGCATCAGCCAACTACCGACAGCTACCAGAGTGCCCGACGTAAAAACTCGACACCCGCTGGCAGCCACAAGGTCGCCAAGGAAACCACGCGGATCCTCACCCAGCACACCGGCTTGCCACCTCGGGGCAGCGATGGCAGCAAACCCTGGGACAAACGCGAGCAAGCCAAGGCCGCCGCCGAGGCGCGCAACAGGCAGGCCGCTAAAGAACGTATGGATGCTGCGAAAGGCAAAGGCCCCAAGCCGCCCAAGCGTAAGCCGGTTGTTCCGCGCTGATCTTCAGTTGAACTTGCCAAACGCCAGCTTCGTGCTGGCGTTTGGCTGTCTGGCGGTTGTGTAGCCTGCGTTCAAGGTGTTACCTATCAGCAGTTGCAGAAAGATATCCATCTGGCCCGCTAAAAGCTGGAGCGATACAGTCTGAAGAGTGCCCGCATAGTTGTTCACGATTTTGCGAACTGATCGTGTACGTATCAAAGGTTTCACTTCAAGGAAGAGTAAGTATGAGTAGCCTCCCTCTGGGCTTCGGCATGGACTCCAATCGTGCTCAGTTCATGGCGCGCCAGCGTGTCGAAAGCCAGATAAACCTGCCGCGGCTGTTTGCCGCCATCGATGCCGACCCCGGTGTTGTTGGTGCTGGTGTGGTGTACATCGATGCCGACTTCAATATCCTGACATTGCGTGAGTTCAAACCCATCTGCAGTATCAAGCCCAAGCGCATCATTTTGCGCGAGGCTCAGAAGTACATAGCGCCATCTCAATTCGCCGAGCAAGTGGTCAGTAATCCCCGGGAGTCCAGGCTGATTGGCGAGGCGGTAAACACCGGTCTCTCGTGCTTGGGTGCGATCCTCAGTTGGGCGGCCATTGCCAGTGGAACAATTCTGGTGCCCTTCAGTGCTGGCGCTAGCTCCGCCGTCGTTGTGATTGGATACGCGGCGGCGGGCGCAAGTGGGCTCCAGTGTGTCAATGGAATTACCCGAACAGCGCTCGAAATCGCCAAGCCGGAGGTAAATGATTGGCTCAACAGTGAGGCGTGGTATCAGAACGCATCAATACTTCTCGACGCCACATCGCTGGTTGGTGTGGGTACTTCGGCTCTTACGACGGTAAGGCTCATCACCGCTGCCAAAGCATCTACCGGCAAGAGTCTGCGTGAGATCCTTCGCGGGTTGAACCGCCAGGAACGGGCAAGGCTCACCAAAGAACTGCTGAGCATTAATGATCCTCGATTAACTGCCAAGATGCTCGCGCTCAAGCAGATGTCCGGGGAGCTGGCCAAACGCTTTACCCCTACTCAGCTCAAGCACAGCACAATCACCCAGATTAAAGACGTCTTGGGAGCCGCGGTAGGATTCACAGGAAGCGCATATTCAGGGAATGTCAAAACCATCGCGGTGGGGCTGTACGAGGAAATGGCCGAATGAGTCAGTTAATGACGCTGCGCGATTTTTTCAGGCATTACTTTTTGACGTTCATCGCCGGGATCTTCGCCGCTTACTTTTCGTTGGCTTTCGCCACTGCGCTTGCCTTCGTAACTTACTTTTCCGACAAGCCCATTGCAGATGGCTCTGGCAAGGGGATCATGTTCACTGGGGCTGCGCTAACGCTAGTGACCGTCCACAGTAACTTCATGATTCTGCGGGGGCGGCCGTCCTGGGTACGGGTGATGATAGGCATCCACGTTATGTGCGTACTGTTTGTGCTCCCGATGATTCAATACAGTCCTCACAAAGTCATTTATGCGCTGGCGCTGATATCCCCCATGCTTGGCCTGCTTATAATCAATAGTCGGGCTCAGCGAGAGATGCGTACAAAGCTCGTGGAAATTCGGGCCATTCGTGAGTCCGCTTAATCAGCCCGCTAGTCTCCGTGAGCGTCCGTGCAAGCATTTCCTGTACTGAAGGGAATGGTCTGATAAGGCGCAATCTGTCTGTTTTTTGCGGTATGAGCTTGTTTCTAACGCGGATAAAGGGCGCCGACTCGTGCTGGAGACTGACTGTCGCGCTGGTTTTCCTCCAAATAACAACCCGTCTGCCGCGCACTGAAATCAAATCAAGACTATTCCCACGCGACGACGCAGTTGGTCCTACATCCAGTAGGGCGGCCTGAGCCTATCCTCGGTTTCTTCAACAGAAGCGCTAGCGTTGCTAGCCGCCTAAGTCAGGGAGATCGCGGTGCTCATTATCAATAACAATTCAGTGAGAGCTCAGGGTTTCATCTCAACTCTGGACAGCAGGCCCTCAGCCACAGCAAACATAGTTGCTGACGAGGTGACCGATCAGGCTAGCACCGGTAGCTCGGTTTCAGTCCTCGCTCGTCAGATTAGCGCGGCTGCTTCGCGTGCCCAGGCCAGGGATGCCTCGCTCGACCCGCAGGCACTTGGGCAAAAGGCGTCGCAATTGCTCGACGAGCTATTGGGCGGTACTCATCAAGTTAAGCAAGCCAATACGTTTGCCAACCCTTTTCAAGGTATGCCCCGAGATCAGTTGGCTTTGATTGCGTATGACGAAGGTGGTGATTTTCCCTTCGCAGAGCGTGCGGCGGCCCTGCAAGAGTCCTCCAGTCTGGAACAGCGCTGGCGGCAGAATGCGACCCAGCACGCGCTGCTTGAGTACGACACCACCGGGAAAATGACCGGCTTTTTTAATGAAGCGCTCTCTCATTTCAAGTCACTGGCACCCATTGAGCAAAGCCAGTATCCGGTTGGTTATGCCGTCGATTTGCAGCAGAAGATTGAGCTCTATTCGGGCAGCAAGATGTCGCTAAGCGTAATGGACGCAGCGAACCCTCTGGAGGTGATTCAACAATCACTTCCCGAGCTGGCCTTTACTCAAGCATTGAGGTTGAGCGAGCAGCCGAAAGTTGTTCCCCCGTCTCAAGTTGATGTAGCTGCTACTCAAGCAAATAAGGTGGGCCGCCAGTTAATGGTGGAGCGCTTGTTCGGAGTGCGCGAGCCCGCCATCGCGGATGCGTCCAAAGGTTTAAAATTTGGGGACCTCGCCCGTAACGAATGTGAGTACCTCACGAAAGAAGATCGCGGGCTGCTTTCTGATATCTATGCTTATGCTCAAGGTGAAGATGTTGATATGGAATATGTTGATGGGGTCGCTCGTTCTCTTGGGCATTATCGGATGTATGGGCATTTCAAGTCGGATTTTAACAAGTGCAATTACGATCTCCAGGGTTGGAAGTTGACGGTTGCTTTTCCAGAAGAAGATGCAGTTGTCGCGTCGCGTATATTGAATGGCGCCGCTATAAATAGCACACGGCTCGATCCGGATTTTTTACGATATGCGCTGACTCCAGCCTCTGGCGCGTTGGTGAACTTGGGTTATTTTGAATTCATGGAACATGTCGTGACGAAGTTCTCTGATGAATCTAATACAGCAGCTCCTGTGGAGAGCACGTTCTCTAGCTATGTGCCCAGGTCAGGGGAGGGGTACTACGTAATGACGACCTCCAGTACGGTCAGGATGGCGAATTTCGTTCAATATGTCGTCAGTGAGGGGGGAGTTTTGCGTCTGACAGAGAAAGGTCGAGCACTGAGGGGGGATTCGGGGGAGGGGGACGATAAAACAGTTCGACCCCATCTGGAGCTTGTGAGGACCAGGGCGGGGCTGGAGATATTACGCGAATGGCCCGGCAATGATCTTCACCCAAGAGAGCCGGGTTGGCTTGGCAGTCTATGGGATCGGCTTGGCGAAATGTAGGGCTCGCACCGATCCTCGGCTTACAACGGCGCGAATCACTTGGTCGCGCCGTATTGAGCGCAGCGATGCCTCTGATTGGTCTTTTATTTAATATATATGTATGTCGCGCGGCCTGGACTGTTGAGTAAGCTTGGGGTATTAAGCACCACACTCAAGGAATGACTCGTGAAGAAAATTATAGCAATCACACTTTTGACTTTGTCAGCCAATACGTTCGCAGCAGAGGATGTCATTACAAAGTCTAAAGTGCCTGACCGGATTGTGGTCGCCAAAGCTGGCGTTGGTCTGTCCCAGTTTACGATGATGACTATGGATTTTCCCAGAAGTCAACGTTATTTACCGAAACGCTTGGAGAGCATAAATTGGACTAGTACCTACTATCCGAATAATACAGGTGAGAGCGTTCAGATATGTTATACCCGGCCAGGAAGAGCTGGTTACGACCAGTGCGAAGAAATTTCCAAGAACTCTTCAGGCTCGATTGAGGCTTTTAATCACCATAGTTTTGACAGATTTGCGAGAATTACTATTAAGCATTTGGTGAGTGGCGGACAAAACCAGGGAACTCCCGCTGGTGAAGATTCAATAGCTGTTCACTACAGCTACTAAGAGTCTACTCACGCGAATTTCTAACTCACGCTACAGTTTAATATCCTCACTGTTTCTCCGCCGGCTCCCAGTGGCAGCGAATTCATTCACAAAGCACCACGTCAGACGTAACTGATTTCAGTAGTCCCGCTGTCGTAAATGAATTCGCCGCCACAGCTGATCACAATCTGCTCAGCCCCCTCGACTGTCCGCCAGCTCGTTCACAAATTTTCCCTCCCTGTGCCTTATTTCTGTGCAACGCTTGCACCGCGGGGCACGGTAGGCGCTTTAATAGTGCCTGGTTCTGCCTCGCCATCGAGGAACCGCCGTATTTGCCCGGATGGCATAAGTCTTGCGCGGTTCCATTACCGTCCAGGCTCGCAGGAGGCACGCCGTGTCGATTCACATTGCCTTGCACCACGTCACGCATTACCGCTACGAACGAGCGGTTGAACTGGGTCCGCAGATTGTCCGCCTGCGTCCTGCGGCCCACAGCCGCACCCGGGTTTTGTCGTATTCACTGAAAGTCCTGCCTGAAAATCACTTCATCAACTGGCAGCAAGACCCTCAAGGCAACTACCTTGCGCGTCTGGTCTTTCCGGAAAAGACCAACGAGCTGCGTGTTGAAGTCGATCTGGTCGCCGAAATGGCGGTCTTCAACCCGTTCGACTTCTTCCTCGAGCCTTATGCCGAGAAGATCCCGTTCTTCTATGCCAGCGAAGAGCAGCGCGAACTGGCGCCGTACCTTGAAAAACTTCCGCTGACGCCAAAGTTTGCCAACTATCTGGCCAGCATCGACCGCACGCCATTACCTGCCATCGACTTCCTGGTCGGGCTCAACCAGCGCCTGAGTCAGGACATCGATTACCTGATCCGTATGGAGCCCGGCGTACAAACCCCGGAATTCACGCTGGAAAATGCTTCCGGCTCCTGCCGCGACTCGGCATGGTTGCTCGTGCAGCTGCTGCGTCATCTGGGCATGGCCGCGCGTTTCGTGTCCGGCTATTTGATTCAGCTCAAGGCTGACGTTGAAGCGCTTGATGGGCCATCCGGTACCGATGTCGATTTCACTGACCTGCACGCCTGGTGTGAGGTGTATCTGCCGGGCGCAGGCTGGGTGGGGCTTGATGCGACGTCCGGCCTGTTCGCGGGGGAGGGGCATATTCCTCTGGCGTGCAGCCCGGAGCCTTCGTCGGCAGCGCCGATCAGTGGTCTGGTTGAGCCCTGTGAAACCGAGTTCAGTCATGAAATGTCGGTGGAGCGCATTTGGGAAGCGCCTCGTGTTACCAAGCCTTACACCGAAGAACAGTGGGCCGAGATTCAAGCGCTGGGCCATCAGATCGACCGCGACCTGACTGACAACGATGTGCGACTGACCATGGGGGGCGAGCCCACGTTTGTCTCCATTGATGATCGCGACGGTGCCGAGTGGAACACCGCTGCGCTGGGGCCGAAAAAGCGCGCCCTGTCGGCTGAGTTGTTCCAGCGCATGCGCAAACACTATGCGCCGCTGAGTATCGTGCACTTTGGTCAGGGCAAGTGGTACCCGGGCGAGCAGTTGCCGCGCTGGTCGCTCAATTGCTTCTGGCGCAAAGACGGGCAGCCTGTGTGGCACAACAATGCGTTGATCGCCGACGAAACCGAAAGCTACGGCGCAACGGGCGAACTGGCCGGGAAGTTCCTGGCCAGCGTCGCTGAGCGGCTGAAAGTGCCGACGCGTTTTGTGTTCCCTGCCTACGAAGACAATTTCTATTACCTGTGGCGTGAGGGCGCACTGCCTGCCAACGTCAGTGCCGAAGACTCACGTCTCAGTGACGAACTCGAGCGTGCGCGACTGCGCAAGGTGTTTGCTCAAGGGCTGGACAAGGTTATCGGTCAGGTCCTGCCCTTGGCGCGCTCCGTCGACGGTGATCGCTGGCAGAGTGGTCGCTGGTATCTGCGGGATACCCATTGCCGTCTGGTGCCGGGTGATTCGGCGCTGGGCTATCGTTTGCCGTTGGCATCGCAACCCTGGGTCAAGGCGGCGGAATATCCGTTCATTCACCCCACCGACTTCAATCAGGATTTCCCCGAGCTGCCAGATGACGGGCAAGTTCAGGCGCAACTTACCGGGCTAACAGAACAGCTGGACGCCAACGCTGAACGTATGCCGAAGATCGACGAGTCGGCCGACTGGCTGACCCGCACGGCGCTCTGTGCCGAAGCGCGGGAAGGGCGTTTGTATGTGTTCATGCCGCCGCTGGAAAAACTCGAGTATTACCTGGAGTTGGTGTCGGCCATCGAAGCCAGCGCCGAAGAGCTGAACTGCCCGATTCTGCTTGAAGGCTATGAGCCCCCGAGTGATCCGCGTCTGGCGAATTTCCGTATCACGCCTGATCCGGGAGTCATTGAAGTCAACGTACAGCCGTCCGCATCCTGGGACGAGTTGGTGGAGCGCACCGAGTTTCTCTACGAACAGGCGCGTCTGACGCGACTGACCACCGAAAAATTCATGATCGACGGCCGTCACACCGGTACCGGCGGCGGCAACCACTTCGTACTGGGTGGCGCGACGCCCGGGGATTCGCCGTTCCTGCGCCGTCCTGATGTACTGCGCAGCCTGCTCAGCTACTGGCACAACCATCCGTCGCTGTCGTACCTGTTTTCCGGGCTGTTCATTGGCCCGACTTCCCAGGCACCACGGGTCGATGAGGCGCGTAACGACTCCCTGTACGAGCTGGAAATTGCCTTCGCGCAGATGCCCAAACCCGGTGAAGAAGTAGCGCCCTGGGTCGTTGACCGGTTGCTGCGTAATTTGCTGATTGATGTCACCGGCAACACCCACCGGGCCGAGTTCTGTATCGACAAGCTCTATTCCCCGGACGGTGCCACTGGCCGTTTGGGGCTTTTGGAGCTGCGTGCCTTCGAAATGCCGCCGCATGCGCGGATGAGCCTGGCTCAGCAACTGTTGCTGCGTGCGCTGGTCGCGCGGTTCTGGCGCGAGCCGTATGCACCGGCCAAGCTGGCCCGATGGGGTACTGAGCTGCATGACCGGTTCATGCTGCCGCACTTCATCGAGCAAGACTTTGCGGACGTGATCGAAGAGTTGAACAGTGCCGGTTATCCGGTACGCGCCGAGTGGTTTGCGGCGCATCTGGAGTTCCGCTTCCCCAAGGTTGGCGATTATGCAGTCAGCGGCATCGAGCTGGAATTGCGTCAGGCGCTGGAACCGTGGCACGTGCTGGGCGAGGAGGGTTCGGCCGGCGGCGCTGTGCGTTACGTGGATTCTTCGCTGGAGCGCTTGCAGGTCAAGATTAATGGCCTTCCGCCGAAACGGTATGTATTGACCTGTAATGGCATTGCGATACCGTTGCAGCCCACCGGGCGGGTTGGCGAATTTGTTGCCGGTGTGCGTTATCGGGCCTGGCAACCTGCCAATTGTCTGCAACCGACCATTCCGGTGCATGCACCGCTGGTCTTCGATCTGGTTGATACATGGATGCAGCGCTCACTGGGCGGCTGCGAGTATCATGTCGCGCATCCTGGTGGGCGCAATTACGAAACCCTGCCAGTCAACGCCAACGAAGCGGAAAGCCGCCGTCTGGCGCGGTTCTTCAGGATCGGTCACACCCCCGGCAAACTGGAAGTGCCACTGCTGAGCGTTAACGATGAACTGCCAATGACGCTGGATATGCGTCTGCATAAATAAGAAACAGGTAGGAGCTGCTGCCCCAGTATCCATTGCTCCGCGCTGTTTCGCGGCAACATTGGACTGTAGGAGCTCACCGAGGTTACGAGGCCAGCGATAGCGGTTTGTCTGATACGCCGCCATCGCTGGCCTCGTAACCTCGGTGAGCTCCTACAGGGAATCCTTTTTTGCATAAAACGCAGTCGACCCTCAGCTGACATCCGACTGCGCTACTCTGAAATTTTTAGTCTCTGCCGAGCCTTCCATGCGCGACTTGCTTGACCATTACCCTGTGTTTGCGGGTACCTATCACGAAATGCTTGATGCCGATGGAGCTGTTCGCCCTCATTGGCAGCGCATGTATGAGCAACTGCAACGCAGCACTCCCGCGCAATTGATTCAACGGCAGGCCCTGTTGGCCCGGCAGATTCAGGAAAATGGCGTCACCTACAACGTCTACGCCGACCCCAAGGGCGCGGACCGTCCGTGGGAGCTGGATCTGCTACCGCACCTGATTCCTGCCGAAGAATGGCAACAGGTTGCGGCGGGCATTGCGCAACGGGCCAAAGTGCTCAATGCGGTACTGGCTGACCTGTATGGTCCGCAAACCCTGATCGCCCAAGGCCTGCTGCCCGCCGAACTGGTGTTTGGTCACAACAATTTTCTCTGGCCGTGCCAGGGCATCACTCCGCCGGAAGGCGCATTTCTGCATATGTACGCAGTGGATTTGGCGCGTACCCCGGATGGTCGCTGGTGGGTAACGGCTGATCGTACCCAGGCGCCGTCAGGCGCTGGTTATGCACTGGAAAACCGCCAGATCGTGTCCCGTGCTTTCCCGGAAACCTATCGGGATTTGCGGGTTCAGCACCTGTCCGGTTTTTTCCGTGCATTGCAGGAAACCCTGGCGCGTCAGGCGCCGGCCAATAACGAAACGCCGCTGATCGTGCTGTTGACCCCGGGGCGCTTCAACGAAAGCTATTTCGAGCATCTGTATCTGGCGCGTCAGTTGGGTTATCCACTGGTCGAAGGTGGCGACCTCACGGTGCGGGACGCGACGGTGTATCTGAAAACCCTCAGTGGCCTGCGTCGGGTGCACGCGATCATGCGTCGCCTGGACGATGATTTCTGCGACCCGCTGGAGCTGCGCACCGATTCCGCGCTTGGCGTGCCGGGCCTTCTGGAAGCGGTGCGTCAGGGCAAAGTACTGGTTGCCAACGCGTTGGGCAGCGGTGTGCTGGAGTCGCCGGGCCTGCTGGGCTTTTTACCGAAGATTTGTCAGCACCTGTTTGGCGAGGACTTGATCCTGCCGTCCGTGGCGACCTGGTGGTGCGGCGAGCCGCCCGTGCTGGCTCAGGCGCTAGAGAAGCTGCCAGATTTGCTGATCAAACCGGCGTTCCCTTCGCAAAGTTTTTCGCCGGTGTTTGGCCGGGATTTGAACAAGGCACAACGCGAAGCACTCGCCCAGCGCATGCAGGCCAGACCCTACGCCTACGTGGCTCAGGAACTGGCGCAGCTGTCTCACGCGCCGATCTGGCAGTCCGATGGTCAGCAGTTGCAGCCTCGTGCCATTGGTATGCGTGTGTATGCCATGGCCAGTTCTGAAGGTTATCGAGTTCTGCCGGGCGGTTTGACTCGCGTTGCCGCCGAAGCTGATGCCGATGTGGTTTCGATGCAGCGCGGCGGTGCGAGCAAAGACACCTGGGTGCTGGGCGAGCTGTCGCAAACCGGCGAGCCCTGGAAAGGCCAGCGCACGTTGGGCGTGCACGACCTGATTCGTCGCGATCCGTATTTGCCGTCCCGCGTGGTGGAGAACCTGTTCTGGTTCGGTCGTTATTGTGAACGTTGCGACAACAGTGCGCGCCTGCTGCGCATCATGCTCACCCGTTATGTGGACGGCGACGATCCTGAAGCGCTCGAGGCGGCCGTGGAACTGGGTGAACGTCTGAACTTACTGCCTGATGAGGAAGAGGGCGGAACATTGCCTGAGCGGCTTCTCGCGGCCCTTCTCGGCGAAGAGTGGCCGTTCAGCCTGCGCGCCAATCTGCAGCGTTTGCAGTGGGCCGCCTCGCAAGTGCGTGGCAAGTTGTCTCGGGAAAACTGGCAGGCGCTGGTCGAACTGCAGCGTGAAGCGACTAGCCTGGACAGCAAGGATCCAGATTTCGGCGAGCTGTTGGACTTCCTCAACCGGCTGGTCATGTCGCTGGCAGCGTTATCCGGTTTTGCCCTGGATGACATGACCCGTGACGAAGGCTGGCGCTTCCTGATGATCGGTCGTCGTATCGAGCGGCTGAAGTTTCTCAGCAACAGCCTGTCGGCGTTTCTGCGCAGCGCGGCCGTGACCGATCAGGCCGGTCTGGAGTGGCTGCTGGAACTGGGCAACAGCAGCATTACCTATCGCTCGCGATACCTGGCCGTGCCGCAGTTGATCCCGGTCCTGGACCTGCTGTTGCTGGACGATCAGAACCCTCACGCGGTGCTGTTCCAGCTCAAGCTGGTGTCCAAATCCCTGAATCATCTGAACGAAGAGTTCGGTGCGCCTCGCGATGCCAGTCTTGGGACGCTGGTTCGACGCCTGTCGAGTTTCGATCTGGGTTGTCTGGAGAATCCCTTGTTTGGTGACAGCAGTATCAAGGCCGTGCTGGAAGGGCTTGCGGACATGTTGCATAGCATTGGAGATGCCAGCGGGCAGGTTTCTGATCGCCTCGCCTTACGTCACTTCGCCCACGTCGACGATATCAGCCAACGTACGGTGTCCGTCTGATGAGCGCCCGTTACCAGATTTTTCACGACACGCATTACAAATACGACAGCCCGGTTTCGCTGGCCCAGCAGTTGGCGCACCTGTGGCCGCGACCCAATCCCTGGCAGCGCTGCACCGAGCAGCAGTTACTGGTCAGCCCGATCCCGACGATTCGCCGGGATGAGTTCGACGTGTTCGGCAACCCGCTGACCCGGCTGGCATTTGAGCGGCCTCATGATGAACTGGAAGTGAATGCGCGCCTGCAGGTCGAAGTCCTTGAACGCTCGCCGCTTAATTTCGATCATTCGCCTGCGTGGGAAATGACTCGCAGCATCATGACCTACAACGCCCGGCCGATGTCAGCGGACATCATGGAAGCCTGTCGCTATCGTTTCGAATCGCCTTACGTGCATTTGAAGCAGTCGTTCATCGAGTTCTCGGCAGATTGCTTTGTGCCGAGTCAGCCGTTGATGTGGTGCGTGCAGGCATTGATGGAGAAGATCTTCACCGAGTTCACGTTTGACAGTGAAGCAACCCAAGTGGCGACGCCACTGGTCGAGGTGCTGGAACGCCGTCGTGGCGTCTGCCAGGACTTTGCCCACCTGATGCTGGCGTGCTTGCGCTCACGTGGTTTGTCGGCTCGATACATCAGTGGTTATTTGTTGACCCAGCCACCACCGGGTCAACCACGGCTGATCGGCGCGGATGCGTCCCATGCCTGGGTGTCGGTGTTTTGTCCGGTACTGGGTTGGGTGGACTTCGACCCGACCAATAACGTGCAGCCTGCGCTTGAGCACATCAGTCTGGCCTGGGGGCGGGACTTTTCAGACGTTTCGCCGTTACGCGGAGTAATTCTGGGGGGTGGCAGTCACGACCCCGAAGTACGGGTGACGGTGATGCCGATTGAGGTTTGAAAGAGCTTCCAAAACCTGTGGGAGCGAATTTATTCGCGAAAGCGCTGTGTCAGACGCTGATATGTTTCTGGTCGATCCCCTTCGCGAATAAATTCGCTCCCACAATGAAATAGCAGTGTGTCAGGGATAAGCTGCGGTCCGTCGGACTACCGACGGACTCGCTGTCTTGCTTCAGCTGGCTGGCTTGTCGTCAGTGCTGGTCTGTTCTACTGGCGCAGCTTCATCGGTCGCTTCAGTCGCTTCGGTCTCGCCTTCAGCACTGGTTTCGGCCAAGGCAGCGTTTTTGCGCTGTAGCTTTTCCTCTTTCTTCTGCTCTTTGGCCAGATCTCGCTGACGTTTCGCGAAGGAGTAGTTAGGTTTAGCCATGGGCGATCCTCTGTTTCATGCTGGAAATGCGGCCATTCTGCCTGAGAACGGCGTCGGGCACACGGCGTTGTGCGTCCTCTGGTCCAAAGCCTTAATTCCAGACACCAGTTTTTTGTTACTCAATCGTTATCAAAACGGGTTTGATTCCTCAGCGCTGCTACCAGTGGCACCGCATGCGTAAGCGGCGAGCAAACTACGGAAAAAGCTGTTGAGCTGCATGATGGTCATCCTGAAAGTGGCGATGAGGCATCTTGCACGCGGCGCTGATCGCCAGCTCTTTGATTGTCTCGATGACCCCGATAGCCAACTGCCACTGAGCCTTGTTGACGCAGGTCATTGGAACCTGACGCCATATCAGGCAGTCTTTGCCGGAATAAACAAAATACCCAGCCTTGGAGATTCCCCATGATTCGCAAGCTTGTTGCTGTATCCCTGCTGACATTGGCCAGCGGCCATTTGCTGGCGGCAGAGTGCAGCGTAGACGTTGATTCCACTGATCAAATGTCCTTCAACACCAAGGCCGTTGAAATCGATAAAAGCTGCAAGACGTTCACCGTAAATCTGACCCACTCCGGTAGCCTGCCCAAGAATGTCATGGGCCATAACTGGGTGTTGAGCAAAGAGGCTGACATGCAGCCGATTGCGACTGATGGTTTGGGTGCAGGTATTGAAAAGGATTATTTGAAGGACGGCGACGCTCGCATCATCGCGCACACCAAAGTGATTGGCGCTGGCGAGAAGGATTCGGTGACCTTTGATGTGTCGAAGCTGGATCCGGCTGAGAAGTACGGCTTTTTCTGCTCGTTCCCAGGCCATATCGGCATGATGAAAGGCACGGTAACACTGAAGTAAGCGTTACCTTCGCATTCCGGTGTCCATGGCCCCGCGCTGTCTCGCGGCAAACATAGGATCTGTAGGAGCTGCCGAAGGCTGCGATCGCGGTGTATCAGGAGAAACGCTTCGCAGCCTTCGGCAGCTCCTACAGAAAATGCATTTCAATCCAGTAGATTGCATGCTGTTTGATAGGAGCTAACTTGTTGGCGAGGCGATGTGTCAGGTGAAACGCTTCGCGAACAAGTTCACTCCTACAGGAACCTAATCTACATCAAGGCGCGTACGGCAATTCCCGCTTGTGCTGGGTCTTGGCGTAGGTCTCACAAATGATCTTGAACGCTTCTTCACGCACAGGCTCACCGTGAAGGAAGGCGTCAATCTCGGCGTAAGTCACGCCGTGTGATGCTTCGTCCGGTTTGCCGGGCACCAGGTCTTCAAGGTCAGCGGTCGGGACTTTCTCGACCAGCGATTCCGGCGCTCCAAAGTGACGGGCGATCGCGCGAACCTGATTCTTCACCAGCCCGCTCAGGGGGGCGAGATCGCACGCGCCGTCGCCGAACTTGGTGAAGAAACCCATCACAGCTTCCGCTGCATGGTCGGTCCCGATCACCAGACCCTGATGGGCACCGGCAATGGTGTACTGCGCGACCATGCGCATGCGTGCTTTGGTGTTGCCGAGTACGAAGTCCACAGCGCTGGCATTTTTACCTTCGAACGCTTTGATCTCGCTCGCCATGGCCTTGACCGCACCGCCGATGTTCACGGTGTGACGAACATCCGGATTGATGAAATCCACCGAAGCCTGAGCTTCGTGTTCGTCATGCTGGACAAGGTAAGGCAAGCGCACAGCGATGAACTGATAGCTGTCGTCACCGGTAGTGGTGCGCAGCTCTTCAACTGCGCGCTGAGCCAGCAGCCCGGCAGTCAATGAATCCACACCGCCGCTGATGCCCAGCACCAGCGTTTTCAGCCGGGCGTTGGTCAGGCAGTCCTGAATGAAAACGATACGCCGGGCGACTTCGGCTTGAAGCGCGTTTTCGTCGGCGAAAGGCGGTTGCACCTTGAGCTGCTCGGCGATTTGGAGCTGTACGGCTTGCATGATTCACTCCTTGGTAAGGATGGGGGCGACGGATTCTGTTTGCGGATCAGTCCGCCACTTTGAACACATGTCGCAGGTACGAGACGAAGTTGGGGTCCTTGCATTGCGTCTTGCCAGGTTCGTCGGAGATTTTCGCAACGGGTTGCCCGGCACAGGCAGTCATTTTCAGAACGATACTCATGGGGTCGACGCCCGGTATGTCTGCAGTGAGGTTAGTGCCAATTCCGAAGCTCACGTTGATGCGACCGCGCAACGCGCGAAATATTTCCAGAGCCTTTGGCAACGTCAGGCCGTCGGAGAACACCAGCGTCTTGCTCATCGGATCAATGCCGAGCTTCTGGTAATGCGAGATGCATTTTTCGGCCCACTTCACCGGATCACCGGAGTCATGGCGCAGACCGTCAAACAGTTTGGCGAAATACAGATCGAAATCCTGCAGGAAAGCATCAGTGGTGATGCAGTCCGTCAGGGCGATCCCCAGCAATCCCCGGTATTCGTGCACCCAGCAATCGAGCGCGGCGCTTTGACTGTCGATCAGGCGCGGGCCGAGTTGCTGGTGAGCCATGATCCATTCGTGGGCCATGGTGCCTAACGGTTTCAGGTCAAATTTGCGTGCCAGTTGCACATTACTGGTGCCGACGAACTGGCCAGGGAAGTCGCGCTTGAGTACGTCGACGACTTCTTCCTGAACGCGATAAGAAAAACGACGACGGGTGCCAAAGTCAGCGACCTTGAGTTCAGCCAGCTCGTCAGCCTTGGCATTGGCGGTCAGCCAGTCGAACTTGCGATACAGCTGATCCCGCGCTTGGCTGAGCAGGATTTCGGGGTGGCGGTGGCGGTTGCGCACTTCACTCACAATCGCCAGCACCGGCACTTCGAAAAGGATCACATGCAGCCATGGCCCTTGCAGGCGAATACACAGCTCATCATTTTCAATAGTAGTTTTCACGTAGCGTGTGTTGAAGCGGAACAGGCCGAGAAACCTCAGGAAGTCGGGCTTCATGAAGTTGATGCGTTCCAGGAAATTCAGCTCAGGAGCCGCTAGTGACAGCTCGCACAGCTTCTGGATTTGTTGCTGGATTTCACCCAGATAGGGACGCAGGTCCTCACCGTTTCGGCAGCGAAATTCCCACTCAACGTCGACGTTGGGGTAGTTGTGCAACACCGCCTGCATCATGCTCAGTTTGTACAGATCGGTGTCGAGCAGGTTTTGCACGATGCGATTGGAGAAAGCGCTCTCGCTCATTGGGTCGCTCCAGCAGGACCGGCCGCCAGACGCGGCCAAACGAAAAATGAATCAAGTGGTCACGGCGTCCCGTGGCAGAGCCATCGAGCGCTCATTGAGCTTGTTGTTGATAATGACCGACATAATGCCAGTCAGTGCGGGATAGGGGCAGTTTTCTTTGGTAGGGGGAGGCGTGTGGAGAGCGGCCTGGGTTGGAATAGAGCTCACGGTGGGAGCGAATTTATTCGCGAAGGGGGCAGACCTGAAAACATCGGGGGTCGGCCACACCGCTTTCGCGAATGAATTCGCTCCCACTGGTTTTTGTGTTTGCTGCGTGAAAGCGCTCTTTCAGCGTGCCGCCGCAACTGCCGGAAAATTAAGAGTGAATTTCCCGTTGGGTGTGTCATCACGAAACCGCTCCATCACAGTCTTGAGCTTTTTCGCCGATTCCTCGTCGGTGGCGTAGTAAAAAACGCTCGATGCTGCGGCCGAAGCGCGAGGGATGGTCAGGCGCATTTCTGCTACCTCAATCCAGTTCTTCGGCCTCTCCGGGAACCACTCGTTGTAGACAAATGCGTAGTGAACGTCCTTCTCGTCCATCAGTGTGGTCATCCAGTCGACGTCGTTACGCGTCTTGCGATAGTGCAGCGCCTGGATGCTGCCCAGCCCCCATAAATCCAGGATGTATTGCTTGCCATTGAGCGCGACAAGGCCCAGATCATTGACGGCAACCGGTTCGCCCAGTGCCCGAACGATCTCCCCGCTGGAATATTGCTGGTTATAAATCGCTGCCGAGGAAAGAGGCACACGCAGCGTCGTGTACACCGGAATCGCGAAAGCGACCGGCAGCATCGCGAACAGGGCGGTCATGTAGCGCTCGCTCATGCGTGTGACGCAGGCGTAGATGACGAACACGCCAACAAAGGTCAGCCAATAGGCTTCATAGCGGCCTTGCCCTGATCGACCAAACAACGTGTGCAGCGCTGCCACAGTGAGCAGCATCAGGATCAGGGGCTTCCTGTCGAAAAACAGCACACACACGAACAGCTGGGCAAGCAAGACCCAGCCATAGGCATCGAGCTGATTCGTGACGTTAAAGAACAGCGCGGCCAGGCCCGTACCGGTTTTTGCCTGCACGGACGATGGGATGTAGCCCAGGCCCAGATGATTCAAGAACAGCGAAAATGCCACAACCAGCGCACCGATAACTGCAGCACTGACCACCGTGCTGCGCCGTTCGCCATGCCAGAACAGATAAGCCAGTACTGGAAGGGAAACGGCCAGTCCTTCATAGCGCACCAACGGTAATAGAATCAGCGCGATATAGATGGGCAGCGGTGTTATGGCTACCTGACCGAACTCTTTTTTCACCACCGCGCACGCTATCAAGGTCACGAGATAGACCTGCAGCGTGTGCTCCATCCCCGCGAAAATCAGGCCGTAGAGATTGGTGGCGAGGAAGAAACCACCGAGAATCAGCACCTTGCTCACGGGATGCAAACCCTCGAGCAACCTGAGCAACGGGCCTATGGTCAGGAACGCGAAAATCAGATTGAGGAAAAAAGGTGCCAACACCATCCCGTTCCCCAGAACGGCAAAAGGTGCGAGCAGGAAGGGCCAGATAATGCTTGAGGATGGCGCTGAAAATTCAACGGGGTTGATACCGTAATGGCCGCTGAACATCTGTTTGGCCAGCGCGAGGTGAATGTAGGGATCGTCCAGCGTGTAAATGAACATGCCGTGGTTGTTGATCAGGATCGCCAGCGTCATCAGCATCACCGGCAACGCGAGCAAAATAACCGTCAGGTGCCTGTCTGTAAGCCGTGGCAGTGAGTTTGCCTTTGCAATGTTAGCGGTCGCCATAGCGTCATAACCTGTCAGGGGATCAAGTCAGGGAAACTACGTAGCGATCGACATGCGCAGCGCGAAGGCTTCTACCCAGGGTTGCAGGAATATAGGTTCAACGCCGGGCAGCACACAGCCATAAAAAACTATTTGATGGGTAGAAGCAGCCGTAATGCTGGCGTCAGGATTCGGGGGATTCTATGTCCGCTTTCAAGCTTGAGTTTGTAGACCGGCTTTAGCCGAGGGGGGGGCGCAAATCCTGTTGGAGGGAGCCTTGCCGCGATGCAGGCGCTTTGCTCCGTCAGGCACACCGCGTTACCGTTCTTCGCGGGCAAGCCCGGCTCCTGCGGAATAGCGCGGTCTATGTGGGAGCGAGGCTTGCCCGCGATGCATGAGAGACAGCCAGAAGACATATCGCGTTATCGTTTATCGTCGGGATGCCGCCTCGCGAACAAGTTCGCTCTACCGTTTGGTGCGGTGTCAGGTGGGAGGCAACTTGTTCGCGAGAGGTTTCGTGCGCTCATTCTTCTCCCAACTGCTCAAGCATCCACTTGGCAAAGTCCCTGATCTTTGGCACTTCAGCAGCGTGTTCCGGGTAGGCCATGTAATACGCGTCGCTGCTTGGCAAGGCGTGTTGCCATGGGATGACCAGCTTGCCGTCAGCCAGTTCTTCTTCCACCAGAAACCGCGGCAGCAGGGCGACGCCGCAGCCGACCTGCGCAGCGCGAATGCACATGTAGAAGGTTTCGAAGCGTGGTCCGTGGTAGCTGTGCTCGGTGTGATAGCCCTGACTGTCGAACCAGTCATGCCAGCCTTGGGGGCGATTGGCGTTTTGCAGCAGGACCAGATCGGCCAGTTGTGTCGGATCGGTAAACGGCGTGGCGGGTAGAGCGGCCGGTGAACAGACGGGCACCAGTTCTTCGCCAAACAACCGAATACTCTCTGCGCCCGGACGCGCGCCCTGGCCGAAGTAGAAGGTGAAATCGCAGCGGCTTTGAATCAGGTCATCGTTCTCCTGCTCGTTGACCACATCCAGGTGGATATGCGGATGACGCAGACGCCAGCCTTTCAAGCGCGGCACCAGCCAGCGTGCGCCGAAGGTCGAGGGTGTCGAAACCCGCAGCACCTCGGTCTCGCCGCCGTAGGAGCGCAGGAAGTGCGTAGACATCTCCATCTGGCTCAGAATCTTGCGCACTTCGCCCAGATACAGCGCGCCGGCCGGGGTCAGTTGCAAGCGGCGACGCACGCGACGAAACAGTAAGTGCTGCACCAGTTCTTCAAGCTGCGCCACTTGCTTGCTGACGGCACTTTGCGTGAGGTTCAGTTCCTCGGCCGCGCGCGTGAAGCTCAAATGCCGGGTGACCGCTTCGAAGCATTGCAGCGCCGTGATGGACGGCAGGTGGCGTCTGTTCAGCATGTTCTAGCCTTTTCCGATCTTGATACTGCGAGCATGAATAAAAGGAATGATATCTCGCCTAATGGTCGTTTGTTGATGGCGTTAAGGCCAGTTATTACTAGAGCCTGAAGATTTACCGTTATTCCAGCATTCCCGAAATCAGGAGAGAACATGCTTACCGACCTGCTAAACCGCCTCGGTGTCGACCCCGCGAAATATCAAAAGGGCGACCAGCCTGTCCATACACCTATCGACGGCAGCCGTATCGGTGCGGTGAGCTGGGAAGGTGCTGCAGAGGTTGAGCAGCAAGTTACGCGTGCCGACGCTGCTTTTCAGGCCTGGCGCAAGGTACCGGCTCCACGTCGTGGCGAGCTGATTCGTCTGTTCGGTGAAGCGCTGCGCAAGCACAAGGCTGACCTGGGCGAGCTGGTTTCATGGGAAGCCGGCAAGATCACCCAGGAAGGTCTGGGTGAAGTGCAGGAAATGATCGATATCTGCGACTTCGCCGTCGGCCTGTCCCGCCAGCTGTACGGCTTGACCATCGCCTCTGAGCGCCCAGGTCACCACATGCGTGAAACCTGGCATCCGCTGGGCGTGGTCGGTGTGATCAGTGCGTTCAACTTCCCGGTCGCGGTCTGGTCCTGGAACACAGCACTGGCGCTGGTGTGCGGCAACTCGGTGATCTGGAAGCCGTCTGAGAAAACCCCATTGACCGGTCTGGCGTGCCAGGCGCTGTTCGACAAGGTCGCGGCTGACTTTGGCGATGCGCCGGAGCATCTGGCTCAAGTGATCATCGGTGGTCGTGATGCGGGTGAAGCGCTGGTCGATGATCCGCGTGTGGCTCTGATCAGTGCAACCGGAAGCACCCGAATGGGGCGTGAAGTGGCTCCGAAAGTGGCCGCCCGTTTCGCTCGCAGCATCCTCGAACTGGGCGGCAACAACGCCATGATTCTCAGCCCGACAGCCGATCTGGATCTGGCCGTACGCGCCATCCTGTTCAGCGCCGTCGGTACTGCCGGGCAGCGCTGCACGAGCCTGCGTCGTTTGATCGCCCATGAGTCGGTGAAAGCCGAAATCGTTGCGCGTCTGAAAACTGCCTACGAAAAAATTCGTATCGGTCACCCGTTGGAAGGCAATCTGATTGGTCCGCTGATCGACAAGCATAGCTATCAAGCCATGCAGGATGCGCTGGAGCAGGCAACGAGCGAAGGCGGCAAGGTGTTTGGCGGCAAGCGTCAGTTGGAGGACAAATTCCCCAATGCTTATTACGTATCTCCGGCCATCGTCGAGATGCCAGAGCAGAGCGATGTCGTGCGCGACGAGACTTTCGCGCCGATTCTGTACGTAGTGGGTTATGAAGATTTCAACGAAGCGCTGCGTTTGAACAACGCTGTGCCGCAAGGTCTGTCGTCGTGCATATTCACCACGGACGTGCGCGAAGCGGAGCAGTTCATGTCGGCGCTGGGCAGTGACTGCGGTATCGCCAACGTCAACATCGGCCCGAGCGGTGCTGAAATCGGCGGTGCATTCGGTGGCGAGAAAGAAACCGGTGGCGGTCGTGAGTCCGGCTCCGATTCGTGGCGCGGTTACATGCGTCGCCAGACAGCGACCGTGAACTACTCGCTGGAACTGCCGCTGGCGCAGGGCATTACGTTCGATTGATAGCTTTTCCGCTGGCGCGGGCGGGTGGCATCTATCTCGATTGCCCCGCCGGCTTCAACAGGTGAATGAGTACTCTGTGGGAGCGAATTTATTCGCGAAGGGGCCTGTATATTCGATAGAAATTTTTCGTCTGCCAGGCAGTCTTCGCGAATAAATTCGCTTCCACGGAATCTGCGCAATCCCGTAGGGCCGGCTAAAACGGAACGCCGCCCGGCCAGTCCTACAAGATCAAGCTTGCTGGCAAACATAGAATCTCCCATGGGTTCCGCGCTTAGCCGTTGTAAAGTGTTGTTGGCGAAACTGCTTCAGTTGCAAAACCTCCACTAACCTCAATTGGTGCGTCCCGTAGCGCAGGCGCACCGCCGGTGTGCAGATCGGTGACGCATGCTGTTACAGCGGGGTTGTACGTGGCGTGATGCGTAGGTTGCTACGTATTTTGCCGCTGGTTGCACCTTTTTATTTCAGGGTTGTACTTTGCTTGATATAGAGGGTTGCATGCCCTGCGGTCCAAGGCTCTAGCCGGGCCGGACGCAACAAATCCGAGAGTTTCATCAGAATAAAAAACGAATGGCACGCCACTTGCTCAGAGCAACTCTGTAGTTGCAGTGCTAATCAAAAAAATCTCAGGAGCACCACTCATGTCGCAGACGTTTTACAGAAAAGGCTTTCTTGCACTTGCAGTCGCTACTGCATTCGGCGTGTCTTCGTTTGCTCAGGCTGATCTGAAGATCGGTGTCGCGGGGCCAATGACTGGCGCCAACGCATCGTTTGGTCAGCAATACATGAAAGGCGCTCAGGCAGCCGCCGACGCGATCAACAAAACTGGCGGCGTTAACGGCGAAAAAATTGTACTGACGGCGTATGACGATGCCTGCGAACCGAAACAGGCCGTTGCCGTCGCCAACAAGGCCGCCTCGGACAAAGTAGCCGGTGTTGTCGGTCACTTCTGCTCCTCGTCAACGATTCCAGCCTCGGAAGTTTATGACGAAGCCGGCATCATCGCGATCACCCCAGGCTCTACCAACCCGACGGTGACCGAACGCGGCCTGACCGCCATGTTCCGCATGTGCGGTCGTGACGACCAGCAAGGTATCGTGGCGGGCGACTACATTGTCGATGTTCTGAAAGGCAAGAAAATCGCCGTAATCAACGACAAGGACACCTACGGTAAAGGTCTGGCTGATGCGACCGCCAAGCAACTCACCGCACGTGGCGTGAAACCGGTTCTGGAAGAAGGCCTGACTCGCGGCGAGAAAGACTTCAGCGCCCTGGTGACCAAGATTCGTTCTGTCGGCGCGGACGTCGTCTACTTCGGCGGTCTGCACCCGGAAGCCGGTCCTCTGGTTCGTCAGATGCGTGAGCAAGGCCTGAAAGATGTCAAGTTTATGTCTGATGACGGCATCGTTACCGACGAACTGGTCACCACCGCTGGCGGCGCGCAATACGTTGATGGCGTTTACATGACGTTCGGTGCTGACCCACGCGTGCTGCCAGACAGCAAGGCCGTCGTGGATGAGTTCCGCAAGTCCGGCTACGAGCCTGAAGGCTACACGCTGTATGCCTACGCTTCGGTTCAAGCCTTGGCCGCTGGCTTCAATGGTGCCAAATCCAACAAGGGCGAAGATGCCAGCAAGTGGCTCAAAGCTCACCCCGTTAAAACTGTAATGGGCGAGAAAGCCTGGGACACCAAAGGCGACCTGAAAGTCTCCGACTATGTGGTTTACCAGTGGGACAAAGACGGTAAATACCATCAGCTCGAAAAACAGAAGTAAGCAAAGCGCATAGCCGCGCGAGTACCTCAAAGGTGCTCGCGCGTCTTGTTAATGGGGGCGCAAGGTCGCGACCCCGAAGTTCTTCTGTCAGCTACTGAATGACGGTCCGCTGTTTCTCACAAGGAAACTTCGGACTGCATCGTTAGCCTTTCAAGTTCGTGAGCGTGCGTGATGGACGGTATTTTCCTGCAGCAAATGATCAACGGTCTGACCCTCGGGTCGGTCTACGGTTTGATCGCCATCGGTTACACGATGGTCTACGGCATCATTGGCATGATCAACTTCGCCCACGGCGACGTGTACATGATCTCTGCGTACCTGGCCGCCATCGGTCTGGCCGTCCTCTCATTTTTCGGTCTGGAGTCTTTCCCTTTCCTTATTCTCGGCACGCTGATCTTTACCATTGTGGTGACCGGCGTTTACGGCTTTGTGATCGAGCGCGTGGCTTACAAACCACTGCGTAACTCGACACGCCTTGCCCCCCTGATCAGCGCCATTGGTATCTCGTTTGTGTTGCAGAACTACGCGCAAATCAGTCAGGGCGCGAAACAGCAAGGTGTACCGACCTTGCTTGAAGGCGCATGGCGTTTTGAGGTCGGCAGCGGCTTCGTGCAGATCACCTATACCAAGGTATTCATCTTGATTGCTGCGTTCGTTGGCATGGGCGTACTGACCTATATCATCAAGTACACCAAGCTGGGCCGGATGTGCCGCGCGACCCAACAGGATCGCAAGATGGCATCGATTCTGGGCATCAATACCGATCGGGTGATTTCTTACGTGTTCATTATCGGCGCAGCCATGGCCGCACTGGCCGGTGTGTTGATTACCATGAACTACGGTACTTTTGATTTTTATGCTGGCTTCGTCATCGGCATTAAAGCCTTCACCGCGGCTGTGCTAGGTGGCATCGGCTCCTTGCCTGGAGCAATGCTTGGCGGGCTGATCCTTGGGGTTGCGGAGTCGCAATTCGCTGGTCTGATCAATTCTGATTACAAAGACGTGTTCAGTTTCGGCCTGCTGGTACTGATCCTGATTTTCCGTCCTCAAGGCCTGCTGGGTCGCCCACTCGTGGCGAAGGTATAAATATGTCTGCTCCTAAAAAACCCATCAGTATCAAGAAAAGTCTTATCGACGCGGTATTTGCCGGTTTGCTGGCTTTGGTCGTGTTCGGACCCGTTGTCGGCGTCGTGCTCGACGGTTACAGCTTCAACCTGCATCCAACGCGTGTAGCCTGGCTGGTAGGGATTGTCATGTTCGGCCGCTTTATCTTGAGCTTGTTGCTGCAAACGCCTAAAGGCATTGCTATCGGCGAGAGTTTTGAGAGTGCTGGCTCTGGCGTGCACGTGCAGTCACCTGATCACAGGAGCAAGTTGATCTGGGTGATCCCGCTGATGGCTGTGATTGCCGTGATCTTTCCGGCGTTTGCCAACAACTACATTCTCGGGATCGTCATCCTCGGGCTTATCTACGTATTGTTGGGCCTGGGCCTGAACATCGTGGTCGGTCTGGCCGGCCTGCTTGACCTGGGGTATGTGGCGTTCTACGCCATCGGCGCTTATGGTCTGGCCTTGGGCTACCAATATCTGGGCTTGGGTTTCTGGTCGGCGTTGCCGCTTGCGGCCATCGCCGCGGCGCTGGCAGGCTGCATACTCGGTTTCCCTGTATTGCGCATGCACGGTGATTACCTAGCGATCGTGACTCTTGGTTTTGGCGAAATCATTCGTCTGGTTCTGACCAACTGGCTGTCGTTCACCGGTGGCCCGAACGGAGTAGCGGTTCCGTCTCCAACTTTCTTTGGACTGGAGTTTGGCCGTCGCGCGCGAGATGGCGGGATACCTATCCATGAATACTTCGGGTTCGAGTACAACGGCAACCTCAAATTCATCTTCATCTATGCGGTGCTGGTTCTAGTCGTACTTGCGGTGCTTTACATCAAGCACCGCTTGACCCGTATGCCGATTGGTCGTGCCTGGGAAGCGTTGCGTGAGGACGAAATCGCCTGCCGCTCCATGGGCCTGAACCATGTCTTGGTCAAGCTCTCAGCATTCACTATAGGTGCATCAACTGCGGGCCTGGCTGGTGTGTTCTTTGCCAGTCAGCAAGGCTTCATCAACCCGACTTCGTTCACCTTCATTGAGTCGGCCTTGATTTTGGCCATTGTTGTGCTCGGTGGTATGGGTTCGACGATAGGCGTGGTGATCGCCGCATTTGTATTGACCATTACTCCGGAGTTGTTACGTAGCTTCGCCGAATACCGTGTATTGCTGTTGGGGATCTTGATGGTGCTGATGATGATCTGGCGGCCACGAGGCCTAATCCGTATTGCTCGCACCGGGGTCACTCCACGCAAGGGGGTTGCGCCATGAGCAACGACATCGTTCTTTCGGTTGAGCACCTGATGATGCACTTTGGCGGCATCAAGGCGCTCAGCGACGTCAGCATTCAAGTGCGACGCAATTCTATTTTTGCCCTGATCGGCCCCAACGGCGCGGGCAAAACCACGGTATTCAACTGCCTGACCGGTTTCTATAAAGCCACTGGCGGTCGCATCGAATTACACACCCGCGGTACGACCACCAACGTGATCAAACTGCTGGGGGAGCCGTTCAAGGGCACAGACTTTGTCTCGCCGAAAAGCTTCCTCAGTCGCGTCTACTACAAGATGTTTGGCGGCACGCATCTGGTTAACCGGGCAGGGCTGGCGAGGACCTTCCAGAACATTCGTCTGTTCAAGGAAATGTCGGTGCTGGAAAACCTGCTGGTCGCTCAGCACATGTGGGTCAACCGCAGCCTGTTGGCGGGCATTTTCAATACAAAGGGTTATCGCGAGGCAGAAGAGGTCGCCATCAATACGGCGTTCTACTGGCTGGAAGTGGTGGACCTGGTGGATTGTGCTAACCGTCTGGCGGGCGAGCTTTCCTATGGCCAGCAACGCCGTCTGGAGATCGCCCGTGCCATGTGCACCCGGCCGCAGGTGATTTGCCTGGATGAACCGGCTGCGGGCCTCAACCCGCAGGAAACCGAAGCGCTGAGCGGCATGATCCGTCTGCTGCGTGATGAACATGACATGACCATTGTGCTGATCGAGCACGATATGGGCATGGTCATGGGGATTTCCGACGATATTGTGGTGCTCGACCATGGCAACGTCATTGCCACTGGCGGGCCTGAACAGATTCGCAACGATCCGAAAGTGATTGCGGCGTATCTGGGCGCTGATGAAGAGGAACTGGTATGAGTACGCCGATCCTCGAAATGAAAGAGATCGATGTTTTTTACGGGCCGATTCAGGCCTTGAAGAAAGTCTCGTTGCACATCAATGAAGGCGAAACCGTCAGCCTGATCGGTTCCAACGGCGCGGGTAAATCCACGCTGCTGATGTCGATCTTCGGCCAGCCGCGGGCGGCCAATGGGCAGATTATTTACCAGGGCACCGACATCACCCAGAAGTCGTCGCACTACATCGCGTCCAACGGCATTGCGCAGTCGCCGGAAGGGCGTCGGGTGTTCCCCGACATGTCAGTCGAGGAGAACCTGATGATGGGCACTATCCCGATTGGCGACAAACATTCGGCTGAAGACATGCAGCGCATGTTCGAACTGTTTCCGCGCCTCAAGGAGCGTCGTAATCAGCGCGCCATGACCATGTCCGGTGGCGAGCAGCAAATGCTCGCCATTGCACGGGCGTTGATGAGTCGCCCGAAGTTGCTGCTGCTTGATGAGCCAAGCCTCGGCCTGGCACCGATCATCGTCAAACAGATCTTTGCCACCCTGCGCGAACTGGCTGCTACCGGCATGACCATTTTCCTGGTCGAGCAAAACGCCAACCATGCGCTGAAACTGTCGGACCGGGCTTATGTCATGGTCAACGGCGAGATTCGTCTGAGCGGCACCGGGCAGGAGTTGCTGGTTAATGAAGAGGTGCGCAACGCTTATCTGGGTGGGCATTGACCAGATGGCATGATGCAAATTGTTGGATTGAAATGCATTTTCTGTAGGAGCTGCCGAAGGCTGCGAAGCATTTCTCCTGATACACCGCTATCGCAGCCTTCGGCAGCTCCTACAGGTCGTGGGTTTGCCGCGAGACAGCGCGGTGTCATGCACACCGGGGCCACTCCTAAAGGAACAAGGGTGCCTCTCAAGCTCAATTCACAACGGAATCATCGTCGTCGACAACACCGAACGCAGACCCATGAATGAGCGGATCTGGCGCACGCCCGGCAGGTAAAGCAACTGTTCGGCGTGCAGTCGGTTGAAGCTTTGACTGTCCCGGGTGCGCAGCATCATCAGGTAGTCGAATTCCCCCGTCACCACATGCAGCTCCATGCAGCCGGAGATTTTCTGCGCCGCGGTCTCGAAGGCCGAGAATGATTCCGGGGTCGAACGATCCAGCACCACGCCAATAATCACCACCATCCCCGCATCCAGTGCTTCGTAATCCAGCACCGCAACAATCTTCTTGATCAGCCCTGCCTGCTTCAGCCGCTCAACCCGTCGCAAGCACGCCGGGGCGCTTAGCTTGACCTTCTCCGCCAGCGCGACGTTAGAGATTGAAGCGTCTCTTTGCAGGGCTTTGAGGATGGCCCGGTCAATTCGGTCGGTACTGCTGGCGTCTGTGTTGGTGGTCATTTCAGTGGCGGTCTTTTATTGCGTGATTAAAATAATCCTAACAACTTTATTAGGCTAAATCCTTAAAGGATTAATAAAGCGCCAAAAATAGCCTTAAGTTTGCAACCCGTTTTTTTGCGTGTTTCCTTAACATTGAGTCCATCGCAAGCACTGCAGAACGTGCCTGGATACTCTCAATATCAAGGAGCCCTGTTATGAATCTGAGCAAATTCAAGCGCTACCCTCTGACGTTTGGTCCTTCGCCCATCACGCCTCTTAAACGACTCAGTGCGCACCTGGGTGGCAAGGTCGATTTGTACGCCAAGCGTGAAGACTGCAACAGCGGTCTGGCCTTCGGCGGCAACAAGACCCGTAAGCTGGAATACCTGATTCCCGAAGCGTTGGAGCAGGGCTGCGACACGCTGGTTTCCATTGGTGGTATTCAATCCAACCAAACCCGTCAGGTAGCTGCCGTAGCTGCGCATCTGGGCATGAAGTGCGTGCTGGTGCAGGAGAACTGGGTCAACTATTCCGATGCGGTGTATGACCGGGTCGGCAATATCGAGATGTCGCGAATCATGGGCGCTGATGTGCGTCTGGATGCGGCCGGCTTCGACATCGGTATCCGTCCGAGCTGGGAGAAAGCCATGTCGGACGTTGAGGAAAGCGGCGGCAAGCCTTTCCCGATTCCTGCTGGCTGCTCTGAGCATCCTTACGGCGGCCTGGGTTTTGTCGGCTTTGCCGAAGAAGTTCGCGAGCAGGAAAAAGAGCTGGGCTTCAAGTTTGATTACATCGTGGTTTGTTCCGTCACTGGCAGCACCCACGCGGGCATGCTGGTGGGCTTTGCAGCGGATGGCCGTGCGCGTCGGGTGATCGGTATTGATGCGTCGGCCAAGCCGGAAAAGACCAAGGCGCAGGTGCTGCGTATCGCCCAAAACACCGCGAAGCTCGTGGAGCTTGGGCAGGACATCACCGAGGACGACGTGATCCTCGATACGCGTTTTGCCTATCCGGAATATGGTCTGCCGAACGAAGGGACGCTGGAGGCGATTCGCCTGTGCGCGCGTACCGAAGGCGTGCTGACCGATCCCGTGTACGAAGGCAAGTCGATGCACGGCATGATCGAGATGGTCCGCAACGGCGAATTCCCGGAAGGCTCGAAAGTGCTCTACGCCCACCTGGGCGGCGTGCCTGCGTTGAGTGCTTACAGCTTCATCTTCCGTAATGGTTGATAGGTTGGCTCCATAGCTGAATTGGAATGCTGCTTCCTTTGTGGGAGCAGAGCTTGCTCGCGATTAGGCTGGACGCGGTTCACTTAATCCCGAGTCGCCCTTATCGCGGGCAAGCCCGGCTCCCACAGGGTCTGCGTTCATCTTTAGACCCAGTTGCCCTCATCGTTGGATTGCCAAACCGAGCACCCACATAGGTGTGACGTCCAATCAAACCCCAATAAACCGCTCTTCCAGAATGCTCTTCGCCAATGTGCTGACCTTTGCCAGAATCTCCTCAACCTGCTGATCCATGGCTTCTGCTGAAAAATCTGATTCCCCAAGCCTGACCACATGCAATTTGTGGCCGCATACCGAGCCTAGCCAGGTGAGTTGCGGCGAAGGGCTTTCTTCGATATCCAGCAAATAACAGCCTTTGGACACCGAGCGCAGCAGTTGGCTGGCATGGCAGCGTGTGTCCAGATTGAGAGCGGCTTGACTCGATTCTGCCCGTAGCCAGTCTTCTAGAAACTCGTTGGGCTCTCTGACATGCAGATAACCGACCTGGTCCCAATCATCTATCGCACTGCGCAAACGCTCGCTGATGTAGCCCGGCAATCCGGCACGCGTAACGATCACTACGCCGACTTCCGGGGAGGGGGTTTTGACCCAGACAGCAGATTCCGATATCCCAAGCATGACGGCGCTCCTGGCGGCTTGAAGGTGCACGTTTTCTGAGTTCTAAACTACTGAAAGTCCAGCGGGGTTTCCTACGTATTAACGCCCTTGAATCGGAAGGTCGTCCGCTTCGCAATGGCTGTGCGGATGAATGTTCACGCTCAGGCATTTTTCGCGGGTCGTTGTTCATATACCGGCACGATTTGCGCATGACTGCCGGTCTGCCCATTCATTCAAGGAGGTCACGGACGATGAAAGAGCCGCCTCAAACGCCTGAAGTGACGGTGCAGGAGCGCAAGATCCTGCGGGCGCTGCAGATCGATGGCCGTATCAGCAACGCAGACCTCGCCAGAAAGGTCGGGCTGAGTACCACCGCATGCTGGAACCACACGCGACGGCTATACGCAAACGGCATCATTAAAAGCGTGCGCGCCCAGATCGACCCCAATGCAGTGCAGCAAGGCACCGTCGTGCTCATCGGTGTAGTGCTTGACCGCTCGACACCCGAGAGCTTCGCCACCTTCGAAGCGGCTGCCCGTGAACTGCCACAAGTGCTGGAATGCTGGCTGGTTGCAGGGGATGTGGATTACTTCATGAAAATCAGGGTTCGGGATTTACCAGCGTTCAATCACTTGCATAACACCCGGATTATTGCGCTGCCCGGCGTACGTCAGGTCCGGACTTTTTTCGTACTGAATGAGGTGAAGTCCGACGGCTTGCTGTTGATCTGATGACCGCCCTCAAACATCGCTTGCCGAATTGTGGAAAACAATTTTGAAGAGCCGCCAAACC
Organism: Pseudomonas syringae group sp. J309-1; assembly: GCF_032582135.1. NCBI lineage: Bacteria > Pseudomonadati > Pseudomonadota > Gammaproteobacteria > Pseudomonadales > Pseudomonadaceae > Pseudomonas > Pseudomonas syringae group sp. J309-1. The sequence continues at coordinate 69,651 of NZ_JAWHNU010000007.1, forward strand.
GCGACATAAAGCCGCTGCAAATGCTTGTTTTGTCACGCTTTTGACTTGTTCAGGTTTACTGTGGAACTGCCTGTGAATAACGTGGGAGCACTTAGCTGAAGCCCTTGTTTTATAAGGCTTGTAGAGTGATGGTTAAAATTTGATCAGCGCTTTTCGAGCTTGCTCGGCGTGCATTTGTCAACGCTTTGGGGGCTGGTTTTTCATACAGGTATTTCATTTGCTTTGCCTGTGGATAAGTCTGTGGGCAAGCATTGGAAATAGTTCGCAAACCGGCAGCGGATATGGCCTGAAGCAATGACAAGGGGATTTCGGCGCGGCGGATGTTTCATTGCCATTACACGAGGAGAGAATGAGGTCAAGGGAAAAACCACTTTGGCTCTCCTTCAGGCCCCGCAATCCGGGGCCTTTGATGAAAAGAGTTGCCCACGGATATTGTGGGCCTGACTGTGGATAACGTGGGTAAAACCCCGTTTGACCCCGGCTACGCCTGGTCCTGCAGTATCTGGTTGTTTTTTGTACAAAAAGTGCATTGTTTTATCCACAGACTTGCTCCCGACCTCTCTGGGCGGGCATTCTGCTGGGCTTGTTTATTTATCGTTATTAACCGGTCTGCACTCAGGTGCGGCACATCAGGAGAATGAAATGACTTCCACTGTGTTCATTACTGGCGCTACTTCCGGGTTTGGCGAAGCCTGTGCCCGTCGCTTCGCACAAGCCGGCTGGTCGCTGGTGCTGACCGGCCGCCGTGAAGAGCGTCTCAATGCCCTCAGCGCTGAACTGTCCACGCAGACCAAAGTGCATACGCTGGTGCTGGACGTGCGCGACCGCGCTGCCATGGAAGCTGCCATTGAAAGCCTGCCAGCCGAGTTCGCAACCATCCAGGGTTTGATCAACAACGCCGGTCTGGCTCTGGGCATCGATCCTGCGCCCAAGTGCAGCCTGGATGACTGGGACACCATGATCGACACCAACATCAAGGGTCTGGTCTACAGCACCCGCCTGTTGCTCTCGCGCCTGATTGCTCATGGTCGCGGTGCAAGCATCGTAAACGTGGGTTCGGTGGCGGGTAACTATCCTTACCCGGGCGGCAACGTTTACGGCGGGACCAAGGCCTTCGTCGGCCAGTTCTCGCTCAACCTGCGCAACGATTTGATCGGCACTGGCGTGCGGGTTACCAACCTTGAGCCAGGCCTGTGTGAAAGCGAATTCTCGCTGGTGCGCTTCGGTGGTGATCAGAGCAAGTACGACGCGACGTACGCAGGCGCAGAAGCGATCCAGCCGCAGGATATCGCAGAGACCATCTTCTGGATCATGAACGCCCCGGCGCACGTGAATATCAACAGCCTGGAATTGATGCCGGTCAGCCAGACCTGGGCAGGCTTCGCGGTTGATCGTAATCGCGGTTGATTCAAGAGGTGTGCAGGAGCCAGATTGTTGGCTCCTGTCAAACAAAGCCGGTCCGTCAGTTGCAACGTATTCTTGTAGGAGCTGCCGAAGGCTGCGAAGCATTTATCCTGACATACCGTGATCGCAGCCTTCGGCAGCTCCTACAGGTCATCTGTTTGATGCGCGACAGCGTGGTGTCAGCGATAGCTCTGGAAATACCTGGCCAACCCGATATAACACGTCGCCAGGTGATAGGGCGTGGTCGATGGCATGTCGCTGCGGCTGACCTGACCATTGGCGTCCAGGCACTCGTTCCAGCCGCTGGCATGCAGGAATCGCTTCTGCAGTGCCAATAACTGTTTACCCAGCGCCGCTTCGCTGCCGGGCCGTAAAGTCAGCGCCCGCAAATACTCGGCCTGTGCCCAGATGCGCTGGGTGCCATCCTGAATATGTCCATCGCTGGTCAGCGCGGCCGCTACGGCGCCTGTTTTCGCATCCACCCCTTGGGCTTCGGCATGGATAAACGCCGTGCTCAGTGACTGATGCAGCGCGCTACCGCGCAAGTGCGGCGACGACTCCAGCAGGAAGTACCATTCAAACTGATGGCCGGGCTCGTACCAGTTATCCACAGCGGCCAGCGGTTTCTCAAGCATCACCCCGTGTTCGCTGTCCACGAAGCGCCGTTGCATGGCGGCTGCCAATTCGTTCAGGGTCGCCAGTGTCGCCTCGTCGTCACGTACCTCGACGGTAGCCATGAGCGCTTCAGCCAGGTGCATCAACGGGTTCTGCAACGGCCCGCTGCCCAGCGTTGTCCAGTTCTCATCAAGCACCGCTTCATACAGCCCGTCATCATCGGCAAATTGCTCTGCGACGACATCCAGCGCTGCATTGAGCACTGACTCGACCAAGGGCTCGCGAACCCTGGACCAATAGTGTGCGCAAGCGAAGATGATAAAAGCGTGGGTGTAGAGATCCTTGCGACGGTCCAGTGGCGCGCCCTGCGGGTCGATGCTGTAGAACCAGCCACCGTGCTCGGCGTCATGGAAGTGCCGTTGCAGTGAGCGAAACAGCGCGGCTGCACGGGTGGCAGCTTCGGGCACCGCTGGATCATCGATCAGGCTGGAAAACAGGAACAACTGTCGCGCACAGGCCATGGCGCGATAACGCTGCGGTGGCAGTGGCTGGTGTTGCGCATCGACCGCTTCATACGGCAGCACCAGCTGTGCATTCCAGCCAGGACCAAGCCAGACCGGCACGATGGTTTGCAGGAAGTGCGCCTGAACGCTGGCGAATACGGCGTTCAGGTCAGGCTGAAGGGCGGAGCAGGAAACATCTGGCATCGGCAGGCGTCACAGCAGGGGCGAATTGCGCGACATGGTAGCAGCTAGTACCAGACTGTAGGAGTCGTCCCGAGGATCAGGCAGTTCACGACAACCTCTGCTGGAATGCTATCCCTGTGGGAGTGGTCCCGGTATCCCTGACACCGCGCTGTCGCGCAGCAAACGGGTGACCTGTAGGAGCCAACTTGTTGGCGAGACGTCGGACCCGCATCGTCAGAAATTCCGCTTCGCCAACAAGTTAGCTCCTACAAGGTCCGCGTTTCAAATCCATTATTGGAGTGATGTTTGATAGGAGCCGGGCTTGCCCGCGATAAGGCTGGACACGATCTAAAGTGCATCGCATCCAGCCTTATCGCGGGCAAGCCCGGCTCCCACAGGGAGCGCGTCTAATTCAACAGTGCAGTATCAAGCAGCCAGCAACCAAACACCCGCAGCTGCCGAGGCAGCACCGGCAATCCGCACCAATGGCGCAGCCGCAGTCGGCAGGTAGCGCACAACGGCATAACCAGCAGCGTGCAGGGCAGCAGTGGCGACTACGAAGCCGATGGCGTAGGCCGCCGGGCTGGACATGTCTGGCAGCTCAAGGCCGTGGGCAACACCGTGGAACAAAGCGAACAGCGCTGTGGCGCCTACGGCCATGAACAGCGGTGGACGAATCGCCAGTGCAACGGCCAGACCCAACGCCAGCACCGAAGCCGCGATACCGCTTTCCAGCGCAGGCAGGTTCAGGCCTTCGAAGCCCAGCAAGCCACCGATCAGCATGGTGCCGACGAAGGTGGAAGGCAGGGCCCAGCGCGCAGCGCCTTTTTGTTGAGCGGCCCACAGGCCTACGGCCAACATGGCCAGCAAGTGATCCAGGCCACCAATCGGGTGGCTGATACCGGCAACGAGGCCGTTGTCGCCATGTCCAGGGTGAGCGAAGGCCAGCGCTGGAACCAGCAGCAGAGCAAGGGTGCCGAGGGCTTGTTTGTAGTTCATGCAAAGCTTCCTTGAGGGAGTGAAAATCAGGCCGCGTTGGTCAGCAGACCCTGGCGTTCGATGAAGGCGATGATCTGTTCCAGACCCTGGCCGGTTTTCTGGTTACTGAACACGAACGGCTTTTCGCCGCGCATCTTCTTCGTGTCGCGGTCCATCATTTCCAGGGACGCGCCCACCAGCGGTGCCAGATCGATTTTGTTGATCACCAGCAGGTCGGATTTGCAGATGCCAGGGCCGCCTTTGCGTGGCAGCTTGTCGCCCGCTGAGACGTCGATCACGTAGATGGTCAGGTCCGAGAGTTCAGGGCTGAAGGTGGCGGACAGGTTGTCGCCGCCTGACTCGACGATGATCAGGTCAAGGCCTTCAAAGCGACGGTTCAACTGGTCGACTGCTTCCAGGTTGATAGAAGCATCTTCGCGAATGGCCGTGTGCGGGCAGCCGCCGGTTTCCACACCAATAATGCGTTCCGGTGCCAAGGCTTCGTTGCGCACCAGGAAGTCAGCGTCTTCGCGGGTATAAATATCGTTGGTGACCACTGCGAGGTTGTAACGCTCACGCAGGGCCAGACACAGCGCCAGCGTCAGGGCTGTCTTGCCTGATCCGACCGGACCACCGATGCCGACACGCAGAGGTTGGCTGTTCATTGAGTTCTCCGTTGAGCTCTGGTTCTTGAGCTCTGTTAGTCATTTGCCAGGTAGAAGATCAGGACCGAAACAGCCGGCTGTATTGACGCTCATGGGCCATGCTCGCCAATGACAGACCGAAAGCGGCACTGCCAATATGTTGTGGATCAAGGTCTGTCGCATGCTGTTGGGCTTGCTGCAGCAACGGCAGCAACTCGCTGGTCAGGCGCTGCGCAGCCTGTTGACCCAGCGGCAGGGTTTTCATCAGGACTGCGAGCTGGTTTTCCAGCCAGCTCCACAACCAGGCAGCCAGAGCGTCCTGCGGGCTGATCTGCCAGGCACGAGCAGCCAAGGCCCAACCCAGTGCGAGATGTGGCTCCTCGGTTTGCGCCAGAAACTCCCGCGCAGGGCGATCAAGCTCTGGCAGCCCGATGAGTAGCTGTTTCAGGGAATAGCCCATTTGCCGACTTTCCAGATTCAGCTCGCGGGTTTCCCGACTGGCGCGATGTTCGTCGCTCAACTGCAGCAACTGGCACCAGTTTTCTTCTGCCGCTGCAACACAATGAGCGAGCAGCAGCGGAGCCTCGAAGCGGGCGAGGTTGAGCAGCAACTGGTCGCCGATCCAGCGTGACGCGCTGGCTGGATCAACCACCCGTTGGTTTTCCACCGCCATTTCCAGGCCTTGGGAGTAGCTGTAGCCGCCAATCGGTAATTGCGGACTGGCCAGGCGCAGCAGCGCCCAGGCGCTGTTCATATACGCACGCCAAACTGGTGCAGTTTCGGCGGGTAGTTGAAATCTTCCTCGCCTGCCCGTGAGTGGTGGTGGCCGCCACCATAGGCACCGGTTTCCGGGGAGAAGGGCGCTTCAATCGATTCCGTCGTTGCGCCCAACTGATCGAGCATCGCCTTGAGCACATAGTCGTCGAGCAGGCGCAGCCAGCCGTCCCCTACTTGCAGCGCAACGTGACGGTTGCCCAGATGGTAAGCGGCGCGGGTCAGTTCGAAGGTGCTGCTGCAGGTGACGTGCATCAATTGTTCGGGACGGGCGCAGACACGGACGATACGGCCGTCTTCGGCCTTTAGAAACTCACCATCGTGCAGCGGTTGCTGACCGCGCTCCAGAAAGAGGCCAACGTCTTCACCGTCGGCACTGTAGCAACGCAGGCGGCTTTTGCTGCGCGCCTCGAAATTCAAATGCAGCTCGGCGGCCCATTCGGTTTGAGAGTCGATTCTTTTGTGAATCACCAGCATCGGAAGGCATCCAGCTAATTGCGATGCTTCAAGACAGAGCAAGGGGCTTGCCAACAGTGCAGGTTGTAGGAAAAAGCCGACGGAAAAGGTGGGAATGAAACGCCGGTCGAGATATTTCGCACCCAAACAGTGCTATTCGTTTGGAGTGCACCAATTTGAGTCGACTGGCTATTCCGCGCTGGGCAGTCCGCGCCAATGTTTGGCACCACTGAAGATGAAACGCAGTTGGTGAGTGATCTTGGCCTGAGGCTTCAAGTGTACGGGCAGCGCATCGCTTGGTGGGTCGATCAGTTCAGGGAGCATGGCGAACACGCTTTTCACGACCAGGTCTGCAAGGATCGACAGCGATGCAGCGTCCAGATGCTGCCATTTAGGCATGGTACCCAAATCTGTCGCGAGGTCGGCACTGATGCCATCACGAAGTGCGCAGAGCGCTTGCCGCACCTGCCGGGAGCCGCCGTATTGCTCGCGGGCCAGAAACAGGAATTGCGCACGTTTGGCTGATACCACTTCGAGAAAGATACGAACCGATGCTTCGATCAGGCCGCCCATGACAAACTCGTTGTGACGCACCAGACGCAGGGTTTCGCGAAATGTCTGACCGACCTCGCTGACCAAAGCGAGACCCAACTGATCCATATCGTCGAAGTGGCGATAGAACCCCGTCGGCACGATGCCCGCGGTGCGCGCCACTTCCCGAAGGCTCAGGCTGCCGAAGCCGCGTCCGCTTTCCATGAGGGTGTGGGCGGCGTTGAGCAGCGCATGGCGGGTCTGTTGTTTCTGTTCGGCGCGGGGCAGCATGACGGTAGACAAATCCGGGATGACAGGCAGCACTTTAGCAAATGCGCTTTGGATGCGTCGAAGGGGTTTTAGCCTGGGGCGGTTGATCGGTCTCCCGCAGGCGCTGCTATCTCGTCTACAGCCGCTGCTGTCGCGCGGTAAACACAGGATCTGTAGGAGCGCGCTTGCCCGCGATAGCGTCAGTGCAGCTGACATGTTTATCGACTGACATACCGTTTCGCGGGCAAGCGCGCTCCTACAGGTTTAAAAGCATTCCAAATATATTGTCTGGATGGGAGATTTTCAGTTTCTAAACCCGCTGATACTGCTTGATCAACTGCGCATGGCCATCCTGCGCAATCGTCTCGTGCAGGGTCTGCATGCCCATCTTCACTTCAGCACTGGGTTCGCGCTCGGGCGCTGGTACGGCCCAGACGTTAGCGGCCAAAAAGGAAAAGGTCAGGGCGAGCCATACGCGTTTCATGATATTCGCTCCTCTCAAGAGCTTGCGGGGTGATGTATGGCAGCGATATTACGCCCGGCCTGTCGATAGAGAAGTTCGTATTCCTGATGGTGAAAATCATCGATATTGATTGATCCTCCAGCCCTTGCTGGCTGTGGCTTGCAGGCGTGGCTTCATATTTCCTCACATAGAAGCTTGGGTTTTAAGCCCTATGCTGTAATTTGCACATCCGATCAAACCCTCAGGTTTTTTGTAAGTCGAAGCTTAAAGTCGACTGCAACAGGCCTGGGCCGGTCTGTTGTTATCTGGAGAGTCATGCAATGACGCGCAGCCGTAAAATTTTTGCCTGGACCGGTGCCATTCTGTTGTTGGTACTGGCTGTATTGGTCGTTGTGATCGCCACGTTTGACTGGAACCGAATCAAGCCAACGCTCAACGAAAAAGTCAGTGAAGCGCTGCATCGTCCCTTCGCGATCAATGGCAACCTTGCGGTTATCTGGGAACGTGAACCTGAGGAGGGCGGCTGGCGTGCATGGGTACCATGGCCGCGTTTCGTGGCTGAGGACTTGAGCCTGGGTAACCCGGAGTGGTCGAAAACGCCGCAGATGGTCACCCTCAAGCGCGTCGAATTCCGCCTCTCGCCGTTGCCATTGATCGTGCAGCACGTTGTGATCCCGCGGATTGACCTGACCGGCCCGGATGCAAAACTTGAGCGCCTGGCTGATGGCCGCGCCAACTGGACGTTCGATTTGCCCAAATCTGACCCGAATGCTGAACCTTCCAGCTGGGTGCTGGACATCGGCGCCATCAAGTTCGACAAGGGTCTGGTGAGCTTCAACGATCAGACCCTTAACACTCAGGTGGACCTGGTGATCGACCCGCTGGGCAAGCCCATTCCATTCGGCGATATCGTCGGCAGTGGAGACGCAAAGAAAGCTGAGGAGAAGGGCGTCAGGCCGCAGGATTATGCGTTTGGTGTGACGTTCAAAGGCCAATATAAAGGCCAGAAGCTTAACGGCAGCGGTAAGCTCGGCGGGCTGCTGGCGCTCAAGGATGCTGCTCAGCCATTCCCGGTTCAAGTCGATGCTCACGTCGGTGACACCCACGCGGCTATTGCGGGCACAGTGACCGATCCGCAGAACCTGGGCGCGCTGGATCTGCGCCTCAAGTTGTCAGGCAGCAGTCTGAGCAACCTCTATCCGTTGACGGGTGTGACACTGCCGGATTCGCCTGCTTATTCCACGGACGGTCGACTGATCGCCAAAATCCATGACCCGGCGGGCGCCAACTTCCGCTACGAAGGCTTCAACGGCAAGATCGGCAACAGCGACATTCATGGCGACCTGGGTTTTGTCGCCAGTCAGCCAAGGCCGAAACTCACCGGCACACTGGTTTCCAATCAATTGCTGTTTACCGACCTGGCACCTTTGATCGGCGCGGACTCCAATGCCGCTCAGAAAAAACGCGGCGGGGAGAGCAAGCAGCCAACGGGCAAGGTGCTGCCTGTGGAAGAGTTCCAGACTGACCGCTGGCGGGCCATGGACGCCGATGTCGAGTTCACCGGCAAGCGCATCGTGCAAAGCCCGGACCTGCCGTTCTCTGACCTTTATACCCACGTCGTGTTGAACGACGGGCAACTGAGCCTGCAACCGCTGCGATTCGGCGTTGCGGGCGGCAAGCTCGACGCCGACATTCGTCTTGATGGTCGCAGCAAACCGATGCAGGGCAGGGCGAAGCTTTCTGCGCGCAACCTCAAGCTCAAGCAGCTGTTCCCGACCTTTGAACCAATGAAAACCAGCTTTGGTGAACTGGCGGGTGATGCCGACATCAGCGGCAAGGGCAACTCGGTTGCGGCGTTGCTGGGCACTTCCAATGGTGACTTGAAGATGCTGGTCAACGACGGCGCGATCAGCCGCAGTCTGATGGAAATCGCCGGGCTCAACGTTGGTAATTATGTGGTGGGCAAGTTGTTCGGCGATCAGGACGTGAAGATTAACTGCGCAGCGTCTGACGTGGGCATCAAGGACGGTCTGGCGACGCCTCGTCTGTTTGTGTTCGATACCGAGAACGCGATTATCTTTATCGATGGCACGGCCAACCTTAAAACCGAGCAACTGGATTTGAGCGTCAAGCCTGAGTCGAAAGGCTTCCGCGTATTCTCGTTGCGGTCTCCTCTTTATGTGCGCGGGCCGTTCGCCAAACCGAATGCGGGCGTGCAGTCCGGGCCGTTGCTGTTGCGCGGAGCGGGGATGGTACTACTGGGTGCCGCAATCGGACCGGCTGCTGGTTTGCTCGCCCTTGTTGCGCCTAGCAGTGGTGAGGAGCCCAACCAGTGCGCGCCCTTGCTGGAGCAGATGAGATCGGGCAAAGCGCCGAAGACGGTGCAATAAAATACCGCGCTCCCACAGGGTCTCAGCAACTCCAGGGTCGGCCGGGCGGACATCGGGGCATGCGCTAAATCCTCCGTCAGAAATACCGCGCTCGTGTCTATTTTGTGGGAGCAGAGCTTGCTCGCGATATTGGCGACGGGGTTTCAAAGCCGTACCGCGTCATCGTTCTTCGCGGGCAAGCCTCGCTCCAACAGGATCTCTGCCAGTCCTACAGTTCTTCGCATTGGCAGGCACAAAAAAGCCAGGACTCAGTCCTGGCTTTTTTGCATCACGACTCACCGATCACAGGTCGTTGAGAATATCCGCCATGTCGTCGGCGTGTTCTTCTTCCTGAGCCAGGATGGTTTCGAAGATACGGCGAGTCGTCGGGTCATCTTCGCCGATGTATTTGATGATTTCGCTGTAGCTGTCGATGGCGATACGTTCAGCCACCAGGTCTTCGTAGACCATCTCCTTCAGCGTCGTGCCTGCCACGTACTGGGCGTGGGAATTCTTCGACAGCAGGTCAGGGTTGAATTCCGGCTCGCCACCCAGTTGCACAATGCGCTCGGCCAGTAGATCAGCGTGTTCGGCTTCCTGCTGCGCGTGCTCAAGAAACTCGGCAGCGGCGACGCTGGCCTTGAGGCCGGTCGCCATATAGTAGTGGCGCTTGTAACGCAGCACGCACACCAGCTCGGTAGCCAGCGATTCGTTCAGCAGGCGCAGTACCGTTTCGCGGTCAGCGCTATAGCCTTCAGTGACAGCGCCGTTCTCGACGTTCTGGCGCGCACGTGCGCGCAGGGTGCTTACATCCGACAATTGTTGGTCGTGGTTCATGGTTTATCTCCAAAGCTAATCCGGTATCCGTCTCGCTCTTGATGCGCCAATCCTCTACAGCATTGAGTGGCGCCCGGCATGATCGGTAACAGGTGTGAGTGCTCGGCTTCGGGAAAAGTTTTATTCTTTTGCATCATTGGTTGATGAACAAAATATTAGGAAACGACTGTTACACGCCGCGGTCCCAACCTTGAGACGAAAATATATGGAGATACACAATGCTCAAGTTCCTCGGCAGCACCATCGGCATCATCTTCCTGATCGGCCTGATTGTGGTCATCGCCCTGTTCAAGCTGGTGTTCTAAGCGCGAACGACTGCACATGTAAAAGCGCCGCCCAATAAAAAGCCCGATGCATATGCATCGGGCTTTTGCGTATCAACGACCCGCTTACATGGCGCGTTCGTTGGCTTCGCGTTGCTCGCAGGTCATGAAACCCTTGTTATCCACGCGACCGTTGGCGTTGAAGCTGACGTGATAGACCTGCTCGTGGCCGTCTTTATTCATCACGTAGTTGTTGCAAACACCCGGGTGCACCTTGCGCTGTACGCGAGTAGACGGCGTGCCGCCGATGGTCAGCACTTGCTGCTCGGTCATGCCGTCTTCAACTTGCTTGACCAGCGGCTCGTTGCGATAGGTCACGTAATCCACCGGGTTCTGCACGGTGGTGTTGGCGCAACCGCTGACTGCGGCGATAACGAAAGCTGCTGCGAGGCTCTTCTTGATCATGAAATACCACTCCAATGACAGAGCCATTGTTGGCCCGTTGCAGCTTGGAGCTGCGAAGGTTCGCAAGAGTTCGATTATTTGATGGCCTTTGAATACTACGTACGTCGCACGGTGATTTCGTTACCTGACAGTCAGGCATCTGACTGCAATCGTAACCGCCCGTAGGGCAGCAGCCTGACTTGATGAAAGTTGCTCGCACGTTCACGAAAGGGCGCGGTCAATGTGATGGCATGGTCAGGAGATTCAGTTCTCACCTGGGTGCAGTCATCGGTGATGACTACCCCCGACCACCGTAAACCCTGTGAAATTGTTTGTTGAGCACGCCGCGCGCCTCAAGGCTGCGGGCCTTTAGCTATCCCAGCTGTTGTTCGTAGTTTGCCGCCCGGTCGGGTCGGCATTGGAGTGATGCAATGAGCGATAAAGAACACTACGCAATCGAGTACACCCTGGCGGGCGAGCACCACGTGGACGTGATCGAGAATCTTGATGTACCGATCATCGACGTAGTTCACGAGCTGGCACAGAAGCATCACGTCGTACTGGATGACGACGTGCAGAGTTTTATCGCCGTGGATGAGGCAACGGCCCACGCATCGGGTATCACCGATGTGTCGATTCACAGCATCGAAGAAGAGGAACTGCGACTCGACACGCGCAACGTCGGGTAGGTCTGAACTGAGCGGGTCGCGCCGCATATTCCTTGGCTACACTCCAAAGCAGGCCACGCTGGTCGGCATGGCCACTGTGGAGTGGATAACCATGAAAATGCTGCGCGTCCCTGTGTTGTTGGTGAGTCTGTTGATGTGTGCCCAGAGTTATGCGGCCACTGCGCAACAGAACAAGATGACCACCTGTAATGCCGATGCTTCAGCTCAGTCCTTGAAAGGCGATGAGCGCAAGACGTTCATGAGCACCTGCCTTAAAGCGTCACCACCGCAAACCCAGCAACAAAAGATGACCAGTTGTAACGCAACGGCTACGACTGAGGCGCTCAAGGGCGATGCTCGTAAGGCTTTTATGAGCGATTGTCTCAAGAAGAAATAATTTTCCAGTGAGGGCTCAGGCGCTGGAAAACGTGCCGTTCAGCGTCCTGAAACCTTTAATTCCGGCGTCTGGTGCAGGTGGCTTATTCATCGGTCTGTAGGTCGTTTCCGATGGGGTCGTCTGATCACTGGTCCTTAGCTCAGAACGCTGGCAGACTGCCTGCCTCTTAGCGCCGTTCGTCTTGAGGCTATATGCCAACGTTTTCCTCGCGACAAGTGTTGTTGGCCAGCTGGATTCTGATATTCGGCGGTCTGTTGATGGTTCTGCCGTTCAAACTGCTGCCGAGTCTGTTGGCCGGGTTGCTGGTCTATGAGCTCGTCAACATGCTGACGCCCAAGCTGCAAAGGCTGATCGCCGGGGAGCGTGCCCGCTGGGTCGCGGTGGCGTTGCTTGGGACGCTCGTGGTCAGTGTGCTGGCGTTGATCTTCGCCGGAGCCTTCAGCTTCGTGCTGCATGAGGCGGAAAACCCCGGCGCGTCGCTGGATAAATTCATGATCCTCGTGGATCGCGCTCGCGGTCAGCTTCCGCCGTTCATCGACGCTTATTTACCGGCCAGCGCTGCCGAGTTCCGGATATCGCTGGGCGAATGGATACAGAAGCACGTTGGTGAACTGCAGCTGATTGGTAAAGGCGCGGCGCATATGTTTGTCACCATGCTGATCGGCATGGTGCTGGGCGCAATCATTGCCTTGCAGCGCATTTCCGACGTGCACACCCGCAAGCCGCTGGCGGCTGCGCTGTTTGACCGTCTGAGCCTGTTGAGCAAAGCGTTCCGCAACATCGTTTTCGCCCAGATCAAAATCTCGCTGCTGAACACCGCGTTCACGTCGGTGTTTCTGGTCATCGTGCTGCCGTTGTGCGGTATTCACCTGCCGTTGACCAAAACCCTGATCATCATGACCTTCCTGCTCGGCTTGTTGCCGGTAGTGGGTAACCTGATGTCCAACACGTTGATCTTCATCGTCGGCATGTCGATTTCAATCTGGGTGGCGCTGGCGGCGCTGGGTTACCTGATCGTGATCCACAAGGTTGAGTACTTCCTGAATGCCAGGATCGTTGGCGGGCAAATCAATGCCAAGTCGTGGGAGTTGCTGCTGGCGATGCTGATTTTCGAAGCCGCGTTCGGCCTGCCAGGGGTTGTGGCCGGGCCGATTTACTACGCGTACCTGAAGAGCGAGTTGCAGCGGGAAGGGTTGGTGTAAGAGAGCAGCTGCAAGCTTTAAGCTTCAAGCTTCAAGAGGCGCACGGCCTGCTTTTAACTTGTAGCTTGAGGCTTGCAGCTTGCAGCTGCCCTTCAGCCATAGCGCTTCTTCGCCTCAATCGCCAACCCGCTGCCGATGCTGCCAAAGATATTCCCTTCAACATGACGCGCATTGGGCAGCATGGCCGAGACGCTGTTGCGCAGCGCCGGGATGCCGCTTGAGCCACCCGTGAAGAACACCGTGTTGACATGATCAACACCCGCACCCGCCTTGAGCAGCAATTCGCTCACGCTGTTACGTACGCGCTCCAGCTGCGAATCAATGGCGGCTTCGAACATCGCCCGGCTCAAGTCCACACTCAAGCCCGGTTCGATGCGATCCATCGGCAGATGACGGCTTTCGGTGTGGGTCAGCTGGATCTTGGTTTCTTCCACTTCCATGGCCAGCCAGTGCCCGGCGCGCTGTTCAATCAGCTTGAACAGGCGATCAATGCCCTGGGTGTCTTCAATGTCGTAACGCATGCTGCCTAACGCCAACTGGGACTTCTGCGAATAGACCGAGTTGATGGTGTGCCACGTTGCCAGGTTCATGTGGTGGCTGGTCGGCATGTACGCCTGGCTTTTCATCCGGCTGCCGTAGCCGAACAGCGGCATGACGCCTTGAATGCTCAGTTGCTTGTCGAAGTCGGTCCCGCCGATATGCACGCCACCGGTGGCGAGAATGTCTTCGTGACGGTCATCGTAGAAGCGACGGTCAGGTGACAGGCGCACCAGGGAGAAGTCCGACGTACCACCGCCGATGTCGACAATCAGTACCAGCTCTTCTTTGGTAATCGTTGATTCATAGTCGAAGGCGGCGGCGATAGGCTCGTACTGGAACGACACGTCCTTGAAGCCGATCTTGCGGGCGACTTCGGCCAGCGTGTCCTCGGCTTCCTGATCAGCGGTAATGTCGTCATCGACGAAATGCACCGGGCGACCCAGCACCACTTCTTCGAATTCACGACCGGCGTTGGCTTCGGCACGCTTCTTCAACTCGCCGATAAACAGCGCCAGCAGGTCCTTGAACGGCATTGCCGTACCCAGCACGCTGGTGTCGTGTTTGATCAGCTTGGAGCCCAGCAGGCTCTTGAGCGAGCGCATCAGGCGGCCTTCGTAGCCTTCCAGGTACTCGTGCAGCGCAAGGCGGCCGTAAACCGGGCGGCGTTCTTCCATGTTGAAGAACACCACCGAAGGCAGGGTGATCTTGCCGTCCTCCAGCTCAATCAGCGATTCCATGCCGGGGCGCAGCCAGCCGACGGTGGAATTGGACGTGCCGAAATCGATACCGCAGGCACGGGCCGGGGATTGGTCATTCATGTCTTTTACGTTCCAGTCAAAAAACGGCCGCGCAGTGTATGTCAGTGCACGCCGGATGCGTAGGGCGAAACATCGGTTAAATGTAGATAACTGTATTTGTATGCCTGACTTGAACTAACCGACCGGACCCCCAATCTTCAGTGAATTGTGTTCACATCAGGCCGTCGAACCTTTCAGGCATCAAGCGGGCGGGTTGCACGGCCGATATATCTCAACGTATTGGATTCAGAGACCTCACACAGAGGATGCTGTGCGCAGTGTTCAGCGCTGCACGGCGTAACCGGGGAAAGCATTAGATGGACTTTAAAGACTATTACAAGATTCTTGCGGTGGATCCGACTGCGGATGAGAAAGCGATCAAGGTCGCTTACCGCAAGTTGGCGCGCAAGTATCACCCGGACGTCAGCAAAGAGGCTGGCGCGGAAGAAAAATTCAAAGAAGCGAACGAAGCGTACGAGGTGCTGAGCAGCCCTGAAAAGCGCGCCGAATACGACGACTTACGCAAATACGGTCGCCAGGGCCAACCCTTCCAGGCACCACCGGGCTGGCAGAGCCGAGCGGGTGCGGGCGGGTTTGGCGGCGCTGATAACGGCGACTTCTCCGACTTCTTCAGCTCGATCTTTGGTGGTCGTCCGCAGCAGGGCGGTCGATCTCGCAACCCTGGGCGCAAGGGACAAGACGTCGAAATGGAGTTGGCTATCTTCCTGGAGGAGACCCTGTCGGGCGAATCCAAGCAGGTCAGCTTCAAGGTGCCGCAGCACAATGCAGCGGGCCAGCGTGTGGCTGATGTCACCAAGACGCTGAATGTGAAGATTCCTGCCGGTGTCACCGACGGCGAGCGTATTCGCCTCAAGGGGCAGGGTGCGCCAGGTGTTGCAGGGGGTGAGAGCGGTGATCTGTACCTGATCATCCGCCTCGCGCCGCATCCTAAGTTCGAAGTCGAAGGCCACGACCTGATCATCACTGTGCCCGTGGCCCCATGGGAAGCTGCGTTGGGTGCCAAAGTCGCTGTGCCGACCCTCACGGGCAAGATCAACCTTACTGTCCGTCCCGACAGTCAGAATGGTCAGCGACTGCGCATCAAAGGCAATGGCTTGCTGAACAAACAAGGACAGCGTGGCGACTTGCTCGCGCAGATCAAAGTGGTAATGCCAAGGTCCAGCGATGAGGCGACTCAGGAACTGTGGAAAAAACTGGCTGACAAGGCAGCGTTTGATCCGCGGGCGCAGTGGTGAGTTAAGCTCCGGCTGCGGCCGCTCCCATAAATGCGGTTTTTATGTGGGAGCCGGGCTTGCCCGCGATAAGATCAACGCGATTTGACTGACATACGCGGCGGCATTATCGCGGGCAAGCCCGGCTCCCACATGAGATTGCATCCATCCAGTCAGCTAGACGCTCTTCGGCAACACCACCGTAAACGTCGTCCCGTCACCGACATTGGACGTCACGGTAATGCTGCCGCCGTGGGCGTTGACCACTTCCTTGACGATGAACAGTCCCAGGCCGAGGCTGGTGGACCGACCGCTGGGCGTCGAGCCTTCGCTGATGGCGCGTACCAATGGGTCAAAGATGCTGCCGATGGCGTCTTCGGAAATGGGGTCGCCGAGGTTGTGCACGATCAACTGCACATGATCCTGCTCACCGCAGACTTTGACGTTGACCTCTTCCTCCCCCTTGCCATGCTGCAGGGCATTGCCGATCAGGTTCTGCAATAACTGGTCGATACGTCCGCGATCCCAATGACCGACCGTATCGCCTTCCACGACCAGATGCGGATGTGAGTCCGGGCGACCGGCACAGGCTTCATCGATGGCCTCGCGGCACGCTTTGCCCAGGTCCATGGCATTGCGTTCAACCGGCAGGCTGGCACCAAGGCGGCTGCGCACGAACTCCAGCAGGTCGCTGACCATCGCCCCCATATGTCGAGTGCTGCTCTTGATCCGCGAAACGTAGCCCTGGGACTTCGCATCCAGTTCTTTTCTGTGCTCCAGCAGGTCGGCGGACATGCTCACCGCTTGCAGAGGTGCGCGCAGGTCATGGCCAAGAATGGCCAGGAAGATATCTCGCGAACGTGCCACCTGCTCGGCATACGCCGCAGTCGATTCGGCCAGGGCTTCGTCAATGGCTTCGTTGAAGCGGATCATGTCAGTGAAGTAGGCCAGGTCAGGCGTTTTCAGGCTTTCGACCCACAACCGGATGACACTGGCGCGCAGATGGCGGAACTCGGAAGTCATCTGCACCAGATCAAACCCGACCATGTGCCGCAGTTCGCCGTGGCTGGCGGCCGCTTCGTCAAGGCTGGGTGTCTTTTGCAGGTCTGCGCCTTTTGACTTGGCCGCTTGCTCGCTTTTGGTCTGCGAGGTGTTCATGTCCCGTGCTGCGGCCAGCAGAATGGCTTGGGCGTGATCGCGCAACTCGACACTGTTCATGGCATCGGCGGCAGGCTTGATGGTTTTTGCGAAGTTTTCCCACTCGTCGACGATACGATCCACATGAGCAACGATGAAGTCCGAGAGGCGCATGGCCGGTTACCTTGCTGCGGGAGCTGTAATGAAGATGGCGCATCTTACAGCCTTTAACCTTCGGGTATCGAGACAGCGACCGGAGGCCAAGGTCATTTCCGGCAACAGAGGCAAGCAGCGGCCAGGCTTGTCGGCAAAAAATAAAGGCAGCCGTAGCTGCCTTATTTGCGAGTGTAGTGGATCAGAACAGGAAATACCGCTGCGCCATTGGCAGCACATCCGCCGGCTCGCACCACAGCAGTACACCGTCTGCCTTGACCTGATAAGTCTGTGGGTCGACGTCGATTTTCGGCAGATAGTCGTTGTGGATCAGGTCTTTCTTCTGCACGGACCGGCAGCCTTTGACGACGCTGATCACCTTTTTCAGCCCCAGTGATTCAGGCACACCGGCGTCGAACGCTGCCTGGCTGATGAAGGTCAGGCTGGTAGCGTGCAACGAACTGCCGTAGCTGGCGAACATCGGACGATAGTGCACGGGCTGCGGTGTCGGAATCGACGCGTTGGCGTCGCCCATCAGGCTCGCGGCAATCGCTCCGCCCTTGAGGATCAGGGTCGGTTTGACGCCGAAGAACGCCGGGCGCCACAGCACCAGGTCAGCCCATTTGCCTACTTCCACCGAGCCAACTTCATGGCTGATGCCGTGGGTGATCGCCGGGTTGATGGTGTATTTGGCGATATAGCGTTTGGCGCGGAAGTTATCGTTGCCTTCACCATCGCCAGGCAGCGGACCACGCTGGCGCTTCATCTTGTCGGCGGTTTGCCAGGTGCGCATGATCACCTCGCCAACCCGGCCCATGGCCTGACTGTCGGAGCTGAGCATCGAGAAGGCACCCAGGTCGTGCAGGATGTCTTCGGCAGCAATGGTTTCCCGGCGAATACGGCTTTCAGCGAAGGCTACGTCTTCGGCGATGCTTGGGTCCAGGTGATGGCAGACCATCAGCATGTCCAGGTGTTCGTCGATGGTGTTGCGCGTGAACGGCCGGGTCGGATTGGTCGAGCTAGGCAAGACGTTGGGGAAGCCGCAGGCCTTGATGATGTCCGGCGCGTGACCGCCGCCCGCACCTTCGGTGTGATAGGTGTGAATCGTGCGGTTCTTGAACGCCGCCAGCGTCGTTTCGACAAAGCCGGATTCATTCAGGGTGTCGGTGTGGATCGCAACCTGCACATCGTATTCGTCGGCGACGCTCAGGCAGTTATCGATGGCCGCTGGCGTGGTGCCCCAGTCTTCGTGCAGCTTCAGACCAATTGCACCGGCTTTGACTTGCTCCACAAGCGGCCCAGGCAGGCTGACGTTGCCTTTGCCGGTAAAGCCGATGTTCATCGGGAAGGAGTCGGCCGCTTGAAGCATGCGCGCCATGTGCCAGGGGCCAGGCGTCACGGTGGTTGCGTTGGTGCCGGTTGCCGGGCCGGTACCGCCGCCGATCATGGTGGTCACGCCGCTCATCAAGGCTTCTTCGATCTGCTGCGGGCAGATGAAGTGGATGTGCGTGTCGACGCCGCCCGCCGTGAGGATCATGCCTTCGCCAGCAATGATTTCAGTGGAGGCGCCGATGGCGATGGTCACGTCGGGCTGGATGTCCGGATTGCCCGCTTTGCCGATGGCCGCAATGCGACCGTTCTTGAGGCCCACGTCGGCTTTGACGATGCCCCAGTGGTCGACGATCAAGGCGTTGGTGATCAGCGTGTCGACGACTTCGGCGGCGAGTAACTGGCCTTGGCCCATGCCGTCACGGATGACCTTGCCACCGCCGAATTTCACTTCTTCGCCGTAAGTCGTGAAGTCTTTCTCGACCTCAATCCACAGCTCGGTGTCGGCCAACCGTACCCGGTCGCCCACGGTGGGGCCGAACATGTCGGCATAGGCTTGTCTGGAAATCTTCATGGCGATTCCTTGAATTCAAAAAGTGCAGTGCTGAAACGCGGACTGTAGGAGCGTGCTTGCCCGCGATCGGCTGCGAAGCAGTCGCAAAATCAGTGAACACACCGCCGCAGGAAAGTCGTTCCGACTTTATCGCGGGCAAGCGCGCTCCTACCGGGGTTAGAGATCACCCATCACTCGCCCGGCAAAGCCGAACACCCGGCGATGCCCGGCCAGATCCACCAATTCCACATCCCGCGACTGCCCTGGCTCGAAGCGCACGGCGGTGCCGGCCGGAATGTTCAGGCGCATGCCGCGGCTGGCGGCGCGGTCGAAGGTGAGGGCGTCGTTGGTTTCAAAAAAATGGAAATGCGAGCCGACCTGAATCGGCCGGTCACCGCTGTTAGCGACGTTCAGGCTGATGGTCCTGCGCCCGGCATTGAGTTCGATTTCACCGGGTTGAATCTGGTATTGGCCAGGAATCATGCGGGTTGTCCCAAGGTCTTGAAGTAGATAGCGGTCGGCGTATAACGGCCGTCCGGGCTTTGGCAGTAGTTGGGCAGTTCGCCGACGCGGGTGTAGCCCAGCGAAAGATAGAATGCTTCGGCGGGTGATCCGGCTTCAGTGTCGAGAAACAACAAGCCGCGCTTGAGCTGACGCGCCGCCTGTTCCAGCGCTTGCATCAATTGCTGCCCCAGGCCGCGCCGTCGCGCTTCTTTGAGCACCATCAGTTTTTGCACCTCGGCACGGTTCAGGCCATTGGCCTTCTGGCAAAGAGCGAGCTGAGTGCTGGCCAGTACCTGCTCATCCTCAACCACAACCCACAACAGCAGGTTGCCGTTGGCGACGTCTTCCCGAAGTCCGTCGCACCAGGCGTACGCGTCTTCGAGGGTCAAGTCGGCCATGAAACCCACCGATGCGCCGTTGTTCACAGCGTCCAGCAGTAAGGTCGCCAGTCCGTGGCGGTAGTGAGCAAAACTTTCATCCGTGACGCGGCGTAGCTGGGCAGGATTCATGATCGCCTCTCAGTTGGAAACGGGAGCTTGTGACGGTGGGGCCGATGCGCCGGGTGACAAATCCAGTTGCATGAATGTCAGGTCCAGCCAGCGTCCAAATTTAGTGCCGACCTGTGGCATCTGGCCGGTCGTGATGAAGCCCAGTCGTTCATGCAGGCTGATAGAGGCCGCGTTGCCGCTTTCAATCGCCGCGACCATGATGTGTTTGTCGCACAGGCGAGCGCGGTCGATCAGAGCGTTCATCAACTTGGGGCCGAGGCCTTTGCCGCGCTGATCGGCGCGCACGTAGACGGAATGCTCTACGGTGTGACGGAAGCCTTCAAAAGGGCGCCAGTCGCCAAACGACGAATAACCCGTGACTTGGCCGTCATCATCAATGGCGACCAGAATCGGATAACCCTGAGTCTGGCGCGCATCGAACCAGGCCTGACGATTGGCCAGATCTACCGGTTGCTCGTTCCAGATCGCGGTGGTGTTAAGCACTGCGTCGGTATAAATCGCCAGGATGCCCGGCAGATCAGCCGGGAGGGCGTCGCGAATCGTATGGCTCATGATCAGTTCCAGAGTCTCGTTCGGGGTCAGGCGATAGGCTGGTGCACGGTGACTAGCTTGGTGCCGTCCGGGAAAGTCGCTTCGACCTGAATTTCAGGAATCATTTCCGGGATGCCTTCCATGACCTGTTCGCGAGTCAGCAGCGTTGTGCCGTAGTGCATCAGATCCGCGACGGTTTGCCCGTCGCGCGCGCCTTCAAGCAACGCCGCCGAGATGTAAGCCATGGCTTCCGGGTAGTTGAGCTTCACGCCACGGGCCAGCCGCCGTTCGGCAACCAGGCCTGCGGTGAAAATCAGCATCTTGTCTTTTTCGCGTGGGGTGAGATCCATGTGGGTTCCGTGTGTAAAAGTTTGATTTGCCAGTAATCCCTGTGGGAGCGAGGCTTGCCCGCGATATGGTCACCGCAATTCTAAATTGAATCGCGTCCAGCCTTATCGCGGGCAAGCCCAGCTCCCACAAAAAACCGTGCTCCACAGATTTGCATCAAGTACTCCAGATCCTCGGCGCCACCGCTTCGCGGCCCAGCATCGCCGGGCGCAGCAATTTCCATAATTCGATCATCCAGGCCCGGGCATGCAGCGCCTCATCAGCCAGACAACGGGCAACCAGCAAACCGGGCAGTTGAGTCAGATCACCGCGTACCGGATTGGGCACCGATCGGCAGGCCTCAAGCAATTCGCTGTCAATGTCGCCGGTGACCAGCAACGTGCCAAATACGGTTTTGCCATCCAGACCAATCGGTGACTGGAGCAAGCCGTCGCCACCGATGATGCGTTGCCGTTCATGCCACAGCAACTTGCCGTCGCGGCGCACATCCAGATGCGCCTGGAAATGCCCGGTCTCGAAGCGCTCGCCGCTCGCCGGTCTGCCCAGCGCCACGACGTCCCAGTACAGCAGCCGCGCATCGCCTTGCAGATTGATGCGCGTGGTCAGTTCGGCCTGTGCGGCACTGAACACGATGGTTTCCTGCGGCAGCCATTCCAGCGTCGCACCGGGCGCGACAGTCAGGTCAAGTTGCTGATACGCCGGACCAGCCGCGCGATACCACTTGGCTGCGCCGGGGCTGGTCAGTTGTGCCCAGGCATCAGGGCCAACGCTGGCACTGATGTCCAGTCTGTCGCCGCCGGCAATGCCACCGGGTGGATGAACAATAATGTGCTGGCAAACTTCCGGGCCTTCGGCGTACAGGTGTTTTTGTACCCGTAACGGCCCTTTGTGGCGGCGTTGGGTGGGTCGCGTGCTGTCGCCAAAACGCCCATAGCCCAGCTCCAGCTCGGCATGCCAGCTGGGCGTGAACAGCGCGGTGTGGGCGGGAAGATTCATGTGATCGCTTTCATACTTTAGGAAAACAGCAGTTCTGGAAGACTGCACCTTAACGGAATACCGCTCAGATGGTCACCAGACCACGCACGCCTTCGGCTTCCATATTCTCGCCCCGGCCTTGCTGAACGATCTCGCCACGGGACATCACCAGATACTGGTCGGCCAGCTCGGCGGCGAAGTCGTAAAACTGTTCAACCAGCAGGATAGCCATGTCGCCTCGCTCCGCGAGCTTCTTGATCACCACGCCGATTTCCTTGATCACCGACGGCTGAATGCCTTCGGTGGGCTCATCGAGGATCAGCAAGCGTGGACGGCTGGCCAGCGCACGACCAATCGCCAGTTGCTGTTGTTGACCACCGGACAGATCACCGCCGCGTCGATGCTTCATCTGCAGCAACACAGGGAACAGCTCGTAAATGAATGCCGGGACTTCCTTTGCTTCAGAGCCCGGGAATCGCGACAGCCCCATCAACAGGTTCTCTTCCACGGTCAACCGGCCAAAAATTTCCCGGCCCTGTGGCACGTAAGCGATCCCGGCATGCACCCGTTGATGAGGCTTGAAACCGGTGATCTTCTTGCCTTCCCATTGCACTGCGCCTTCTTTTGCAGGCAGCAGGCCCATGAGCACCTTGAGCAAAGTGGTTTTGCCCACGCCGTTACGGCCCAGCAGGCACGTTACTTCGCCGACCTTCACATCAAAGGACAGCCCGCGCAGGATGTGGCTACCGCCGTAGTACTGATGGAGCTTTTCGACCTGGAGCATGTTCGTTTCCCAAGCAAATGGATAACGGTAGGAGCGAACTTGTTCGCGAGGCGTCAGATCAGGCAACGACTGTGGATCTGAAATCGCCTCGCGAACAAGTTCGCTCCTACCGGGGAGCTCTAGCGCCCCAAGTAGACCTCAATGACCCTTTCATCCGCCTGCACATCCGCCAGCGAGCCTTCGGCCAATACGCTGCCCTGATGCAGTACGGTCACGTGGTCGGCGATCGAACCCACAAAGCCCATGTCATGCTCGACCACCATCAACGAGTGCTTGACCGCCAGGCTCTTGAACAGCTCGGCGGTGAATTCGGTTTCGGCGTCGGTCATGCCTGCGACTGGCTCGTCGAGCAGCAGCAATTGCGGATCCTGGACCAGCAACATGCCGATTTCCAGAAACTGTTTCTGACCGTGTGAAAGCAGACCGGCCGGGCGCTGCATGGACGATGTCAATCGTATGGTTTCCAGTACTTCGTCGATGCGGTCGCGTTGTTCGCCGCTGAGTTTCGCCCTCAGGCTGGCCCACACCGATTTATCAGTCTTCTGCGCCAGTTCGAGGTTTTCGAACACGCTCAAGGCTTCAAACACAGTGGGCTTCTGAAACTTGCGTCCGATGCCCGCCTGAGCAATTTCCACTTCGCTCATCTGCGTCAGGTCCAGGGTTTCACCGAACCAGGCCTTGCCGTGACTTGGGCGAGTCTTGCCGGTTATCACGTCCATCAGCGTGGTCTTGCCCGCGCCATTGGGGCCGATGATGCAGCGCAGTTCGCCGACGCTGATGTACAGATTCAGGTCGTTGAGTGCCTTGAAACCATCGAAACTGACGCTGATGTCTTCCAGCGTAAGGATCGTGCCGTGGCGCGTGTTCAGCCCTTTGCCGACGCTTTGCCCCAGGCCAATCGCATCGCGACTGGTGCCTGCATCAGCATTGGGGTCGAGAATAGGTTCGAGCATGAATGCCGGTGTCGGAGTGGTTTTCATTGTTCGCCCCTCTTCTTGAGCAAACCGATCACGCCTTTAGGCAGATACAGCGTGACGATGATGAACAGCGCGCCGAGGAAGAACAGCCAGTACTCCGGGAAGGCTACGGTGAACCAGCTCTTCATGCCGTTCACGAGGCCGGCACCCAGCAGCGGGCCGATCAGCGTTCCGCGCCCGCCAAGTGCTACCCAGACGGCGGCTTCAATGGAATTGGTCGGTGACATTTCGCTCGGGTTGATGATGCCGACCTGCGGCACATACAGCGCGCCAGCCAAACCACACAGCACTGCGCTCAATACCCAGACAAACAGTTTGAAACCACGCGGGTCGTAGCCGCAGAACATCAGGCGGTTTTCGGCATCGCGCAGGGCGGTCAGCACCCGGCCAAACTTGCTCTGCGCCAGACGCCAACCCACATACAGGCTCGCCACCAGCAGGATCACCGTCGCCAGAAACAGCGTGGCGCGGGTGCCTTGAGAGCTGATGCTGAAACCGAGAATGCTGCGGAAGTTGGTGAAGCCGTTGTTGCCGCCAAAACCGGTTTCATTACGGAAGAACAGCAACATACCGGCGAAGGTCAGGGCCTGGGTCATGATCGAGAAATACACGCCTTTGATCCGCGAACGGAAGGCGAAGAATCCGAACACCAGCGCCAGCAGACCCGGCGCCAACACTACAAGACACATGGCCCACAGGAAGTTATCCGTACCTGCCCAATACCACGGCAGTTCGGTCCATGACAGAAAGGTCATGAATGCGGGCAAGCCATCGCCCGCGGCTTCGCGCATCAGGTACATGCCCATGGCATAACCGCCGAGTGCGAAGAACAGGCCATGGCCCAGGGATAGCAAACCGGCGTAACCCCAGACCAGATCCAGTGCCAGCGCGACGATGGCGTAACAGAGAATCTTGCCCACCAGCGTCAGGGTGTAGGCCGACACCTGAAAGCTGTTATCGGCAGGCAGCAAGGACAGCAGTGGCATCGCCAGCAGAATAGCCAGCACAATAATGCCAACTGCCACAGTACCCTTGGGGCCGACTTTTTGCGCGGCAGTGACCATCAATGGTTGATTCATCAGTCGATCACCCGTCCTTTCAATGCGAAGAGGCCTTGCGGACGTTTCTGGATAAACAGAATGATCAGCGCCAGGATCAGGATCTTGCCCAATACAGCGCCGATTTGCGGTTCGAGAATCTTGTTGGCGATGCCCAGACCGAAGGCCGCCATGACGCTACCGGCCAGTTGCCCGACACCGCCGAGCACCACCACCAGGAACGAGTCAATGATGTAGCTCTGGCCCAGGTCCGGGCCGACGTTGCCGATCTGACTCAGGGCTACGCCGCCCAGCCCGGCAATGCCGGAGCCGAGCCCGAAGGCCATCATATCGATGCGCCCGGTCGGCACGCCGCAGCAGGCGGCCATGTTGCGGTTCTGGGTCACTGCACGCACGTTCAGGCCCAAGCGGGTTTTGTTCAGCAGCAGCCAGGTCAACACCACCACGAATAGCGCAAACGCAATGATCACGATGCGGTTGTAGGGCAGTACAAGATTGGGCAGTACCTGGAACCCGCCAGAGAGCCATTCAGGGTTGGCCACTTCAACGTTCTGCGCGCCGAAGGCCAGACGCACGGCCTGTATCAGCATCAGGCTGATACCCCAGGTGGCAAGCAGGGTTTCCAGTGGTCGGCCATACAGATGGCGGATCACCGTGCGCTCCAGTGCCATGCCGATGGCCGCCGTAACGAAAAATGCCACTGGCAAGGCAATCAGCGGGTAATACTCGATAGCACCCGGCGCATAGCGCTGGAACATCAACTGCACGACATACGTGGAGTACGCCCCAAGCATCAGCATTTCGCCGTGGGCCATGTTGATTACGCCCAGCAAGCCGAAGGTGATTGCCAGACCGAGCGCTGCCAGCAGCAGAATCGAGCCCAGCGACATCCCGCTGAATGCCTGACCGAGTAACTCGCCCACCATCAGCTTGCGTTTGACTTGAGCCAGGCTGGTTTCGGCCGCGATACGCACGCTGGCGTCAGTTTCGACGCCTGGTGCCAATAAAGTTTCCAGACGAGTGCGGGCCAGCGGATCACCGGTTTCACCGAGCAGGCGCACGGCCGCCAGGCGGACGGTCGGGCTGGAGTCAACCAGTTGCAGATTGGCCAGTGCCAGTGTGAGTGCGTCGTGGACGTCATCATCTTTCTCATCGGCCAGTCGCACGCTCAGGAATGGCAACTGAGCAGGGCGGGCTGATTTTTGCAATTGCAGCGCCGCTGACAGACGCAGCTTTGCATCCTCAGACAGCAGTTGGTGGCTGGCCAGTGCGGTATCGACCAAACCACGCAAGCGGTTATTCAGGCGCAGTTTGCGCGGCTCATCGGTTGTTGGCGTATCAGCATCGACCGCGACGTATTTGTCGCCGGTTTCGATAAATGCACGTTTGCTGCTGTCAGCAGCGACTCGGCCTTCCTGCAGGGCATTGATCAAATCAATGCGTTCCGGAATGGGCTGGGCGGCCCATCTCTCAAGGAGTTCGGCCTGTTGTGCGGAACTGGCCGCCACGAAATCACCGGCATCGCTGGCCTGTGCCGCCATGGGCAGCAGCAGGGCGAGGGTGAAGATGAAGCGGTACAGAATGTTGGGCATGGCGGGTGTCCTGAAAGGCGTCCAGATCGGGTGGATCTGGTGATCCCTGTAGGAGCTGCCGAAGGCTGCGATTGCGGTGTGTCAGGGGAACCCTATCGCAGCCTTCGGCAGCTCCTACAGAAGATGTGTTCGACCGCACCATAGCGGCGGTCGAACATCCAGCGTGTTAGTTACTCTTCACCGCATGATCCGGCTTCTTGTCGTTACCCGGGATGTACGGGCTCCATGGCTGGGCGCGGATCGGCTCTTTGGTCTGCCAGACGACGTTGAACTGACCGTTGTCCTCGACTTCGCCGATCATCACTGGCTTGTGCAGGTGATGGTTGGTTTTGTCCATGGTCAGGGTGAAGCCCGATGGCGCGGCGAAGGTCTGGCCTGCCATGGCTTCGCGGACTTTATCCACATCGGTGGACTTGGCTTTCTCGACCGCTTGCGCCCACATATGGATGCCCACGTAAGTGGCTTCCATTGGGTCGTTGGTCACGGCTTTGTCTGCACCCGGCAGGTTTTTCTTCTTGGCGTAGGCTTTCCAGTCAGCAACGAACTTGGTGTTAACCGGGTTCTCTACGGACTGGAAGTAGTTCCAGGCGGCCAGGTGACCCACCAGCGGTTTGGTGTCGATACCGCGCAGTTCTTCTTCGCCCACCGAGAACGCTACAACCGGAACGTCGGTAGCCTTCAGGCCCTGGTTGGCCAGTTCTTTGTAGAACGGCACGTTGGAGTCGCCGTTGACGGTCGAGATAACAGCCGTCTTGCCGCCCGCAGAGAACTTCTTGATGTTGGCAACGATGGTTTGATAGTCAGCGTGGCCGAACGGGGTGTAGACCTCTTCGATGTCCTTGTCCGCTACACCTTTGGAGTGCAGGAACGAGCGCAGAATCTTGTTGGTAGTGCGTGGGTAAACGTAGTCGGTGCCCAGCAGGAAGTAACGCTTGGCTGCGCCGCCGTCTTCGCTCATCAGGTACTCGACCGCAGGAATCGCTTGCTGGTTAGGCGCTGCGCCGGTGTAGAACACGTTGGGCGACATTTCTTCGCCTTCGTATTGAACCGGGTAGAACAGCAGGCCGTTGAGTTCTTCGAACACCGGCAGCACGGATTTGCGTGATACCGAGGTCCAGCAGCCGAACACCACGGCAACCTTGTCCTGAGTCAGCAACTGACGACCTTTTTCAGCGAACAACGGCCAGTTGGACGCCGGGTCAACGACTACTGCTTCCAGCATCTTGCCGTTGACGCCGCCCTTGGCGTTGATTTCATCGATGGTCATCAACGCCATGTCTTTGAGCGATGTTTCGGAGATAGCCATGGTGCCCGACAGCGAATGCAGAATGCCGACCTTGATGGTCTCGGCAGCTTGAACGGTCCATGTAAGGCCCATGGCCGCGATGGACGCGGACAGGGTAAACGCTTTGATCAGACTGCGACGCTTCATTGGGCTAGCTCCGTTATTGGTATTCGATATTGGTATTCGATGGGGCACACGAGATAACGCATATCTGATTGCTGTTTAGCAAAGGCTGGGCCAAGGCGCGAAATAGCGCGCCTGAACGGGAAGTTGTCTTGTTGGACAGGAATGTTGCGCACCAGTGTGGAACTTGTCCTGCGCACTGGTGCGTGGCATTGCGCCTTATTGGTGCTTGATCGTCAGAGCATCAGTTCGGTATTGCCGGAATAAAGATCAAACATTTTTTCCGGAATGGCGGCCGGGCTTTTGAAGTAAACGTAAAAACGCTTGCCTACCAAGCGGCTTGCCACCAGTTGCAACGGCGTGGAAGGCGCAATCGCTACGTGGTCTCCCAGAAAGCTGGTGAACAGGTTTTTCTTCGGCACAGACTCATTGAAAATGACAAATACGGTGCTGTCTTGACTGCCGGCCGCCTCGCGGATGAATCCGTCGCGGCTCCACTGCTCGCTGCTCCAGCGGCTGACAGAAGCAGACTGAATACCGTTATCGACGAACACCTGTCCGATCTCGGTGGTCAGTTTTCGCAGCCCGGCGGCGCTGACCAATGCTGCGCGATAAGCCCGCCCCTGATATTCGTTGAGGCAATAGAACTCGTTCAGAAAACGAAGGGTCCACGGTGTGCGCATTCTCGCGCGCAGCAGGCTGTTGATGGGCTGCGAGCCGCCTTCACAGTAATCCAGTATTTCAGGCAGTTCGCTGGCGTTGGAGGTTTGTGCCAGACGCAGATAGTTACGATTGAATGCCAGTTTAGAGACGGTGCTGACCTCCTCCGCCGAGCTCGGCCAATCCCTTGTCACATCGCCCAGTTCCCGATCCGACTGCCTCAACAGCAGGCTGCTTATCCGGGTGCGCAGGGTTTCTATTTTGCTCCAGACGCCCGGGCTGGATTCCACGGCGTAGGCGCGCTCTGCAATCAGCAAGTCGGGATTAGTGACGTCTACCCGATAGAGCCGACAGTGGCCGAACAGCCAGGGCTGACGTTTGATGAAGTATTGCTGCTCGCCTATCTGGACAGCGTGGAACTGGTTAGCATCGTAGGGCACAACGGCGTCAAGGTCTGTGCGTTGCGATGTAGGGCTGGATGATTCCAGATAACCGATCTGCTCCTCACCTTCAGAAGTGGTGCGCTGTACCAGTGGCGTGGCTGATCGCAGATCCTCCAGCGGCGTGAAAGGCTCGCGATTTATGACCCAGCGACCCAGTGCAGCAGCGCCAAGGTAGCCAACCGCACACAACAACTCGAAGGCAGCACCATGGTAATCACCTTCTCTGAGATGTTGAAAAGCCTCCCAGAGTTTGAACAGCCCTACACCCGCCGCCAAGGCAATGAGTACCGGTGATGGAATGAACAGCATGGCAATATTCAGCGCGATGCTGCCAAACAATGAACCGTGTTTTTTTATCACCTCGGGCCGGAAGTGAAGCTCATGCCTGCGGGTATGCTTGAGGTCGTGATGGGTCATGAGGTAGTCCTCGCCCTCATCAATGTAGTCAGGTTCGCCAAAAATAAAGCTGGGCAGTTTGGCTGGCGCTTTCAGGTGTTTGTACGTTTCCTGTGCACGAAAATGCTTGAGCCATTGCTCGTACTCTTCGGCGCTGCATTCAACCGGGCGACTTTCCTCGGGTAACTGGCGTAGCAGGTATCGGGTGAAGTCGGGATGATCCAGAAACTGCTCACGCATGGCCTTCTCGTTGGGGTACCAGCGAAATACCCGACTGTCCGGGGCATTGAGGGTGCACAGCAACATCGGATGATCGGCGGTTGAGCCTTGCGGTGCGATACGCATGACGTCAGGGATCGGGTGTTGCTCAAGGATCATGAAGTCTAGGTTGATCGTTTTGCCATCGACCTGCTGCCGGGTCTCGACGCAGGGGTTATCAATGATGACCTTCATCCACGCCCTGGCCGCGTCGGGTAGCGGGTCAGCCTGAGCCTGTACCTGGTCCATGCGCAGTTGGGCGATGGCGAGGCTTCTCACGTTCTCAAGCCAGGCTATTTGATGAGTTCCCTGAGGTTGCGGGCCATCGGGTATGTTTTTGCACAGATGATGCAGCTGGATGATCGATTTACTGTAATCCTGCGCGGCAGCCACCCAGCGTTGCTGGTGCTCGTGGCTGACTGTTGACCACCAGTGCGGCATGTTGCCAGCGATCAGTCGATGGTCGTTGCGATCAAGCATCAGCGCATTGTCCAGATGCGCAGCCTGCGCAAGTCGCTGCGGCAGGGTGCGCGCAAACTGATCTGCGTCCGTCTTCAGCGCTTTTGCCTGGCCTAACAGATAACTGAAATCGGCCTGTTGTCTGGCTAACTGTTGGTCAAACAACACCTGCAGTACCTCGCCATGCATGACCGACAAGCGCCACATTGGGGCTTTGGTCGGGAATGTGAGGACTTTAGCCCGAGACGCGGCGGTGAGGTTTTGCAGTACAACCTGTTTTTGTATGGCGTCACTAAAGCGCATCTCCAGCGAGTGGACCATCGCTGCAATATTTGCAAAGCCTTCCAGGCCTTGATGTTCAGTACGCAGCAACACCTCCCCCAGACTGCTGTCATTCAATGCGGGCGGGACCAGACTATGGGTGTGCGTGAGGACAAACGCCCCGGGGAAAATGTGCACTTCGCCTTGGCCATCTATCAGTGACAGTTGAAAGGCCCCGTATTTCTGGACGTTGTCGCCATCGGCGGTACGTGGCCTGTTGAGTTGATCTTCAAGCATGGCGTGCTGGCTAATAGTGAGCAGGTTTTGCTCGACTGCCGCTTCGGACTCCAGCCGTAATGCTTTTTTGCGCTCGGTGATGAATCGCTCGCGTCGGCTGATGCCCTTGTCCAGGTAGCTCCAGTAGTCAGCCAATTGCTGGCGATAAGCAGGCTCAAGGGCAATGTTGAAGTGCTTGTATAAATCCAGAATATGCTGGCATTCGAGATGCGCGATTTCGTCGGATCCAGCCACTGTGTCGGCGGCTTTGTAGAAGCCTGCGTGGGCCGACAAATCGAAACTCTTGCGACCCAGAGCATGATCGAGGAGCGTGGCTCGAACCGGTTCCGAATACCGGAACTGACGCAGTGAGCGTTCGATGGTGGGGTGGTCTTGTACGGGTAACTGGGTGAAAGGCGGGATCGTCAGGCTTTTCAGCATGTAGGACGTCAGCCAGGTGTGGTTGATGTCGATGCTGACGCCAGGGTGATCGCGCTTGAGCAGGCGCAGAAACTCCTGTTCGGCGACGGTACGCAAATCGGGTGGGTACGCCGCGTTGCTGGCAGCGGATGAAGCAGATTGAGTCGTCATGATTCCGTTTCGTTTTGTGAAAGATGCAGCTCACGAAATCGGATTTAGGGGAGGGTGTCTGTCGGCTGGAGGGCTTTTCTTGTTGGGGTTATTCTGGAATGGTTGTAGGCGTTCAGCGGTTTAAACGCAGGAAATTAGACTGTCCTTGGCACCGCGCTGTCTCGCGGCAGATATTGGACCTGTAGATATTGGACCTGTAGGAGCTGCCGCAGGCTGCGATGGCGGTACATCAGATGGAATGCTTCGCAGCCTTCGGCAGCTCCTACAAAGGTCGTGCACATTCAGCAATATGAATCTGCCTGGGGTGCGCCTGTCAGTGACTGTGCGCGGATGCCCCAGGCGGCTGCTTCAGCACTTCGACCTCTACCGTGACCGCACCTGACTTCTCGAAATGCAGGGTCAACGGGAAGCTTTTACCCTCCGTAAGCGAAGCCTTGTCCTTCAGGTCCAGCAGCATCACGTGATAACCCATTGGCGCGAATACGGCGTCGCCACCCGCCGGGACTTCCACGTTTGGCACTTGCTGCATCTTCATCAAACCGTTGGCGTGAACATGTTCGTGAAGCTGAGCCGTGCCTGCGATGGGCGTGTCTACGCTGAGCAGGCGGTCTGCGCTCTGCCCATTGTTGTGAATGACAAAATAGGCCGCGACGTTGGGCGCATTCGGCGGCAGCTCCATTGACCATGGGCTGGCAATATTCAGCTCGGCGGCGCGATAGTCATTGGCGTTGGCGTAACTCACTGGCAGCAATAATGCGGTCAGCATGAGCAGGTGCTTCAACATTAAAGAGACTCCTGTCGATTGAGCTGCCATTTAGCCTGAACAGCCTGGCGATGTAAAAAGCCCGGAATGTGGCGCGGTGCCGCGCTGTCGCAAAGCAACGTAGGACCTGCAGGAGCGCGCTTGGTCTGGGCCGCATCCGGACGATAACGTCAGCACAGCCGATATATTTAGTGACTGACACACCGAATCGTGGGCAAGCGCGCTCCTACAGGTAAAAAGCATTTCAAATCAGATGTTTGAAATTTTTTTGATAGATGCATTCTATTCTGACCTGCGAACGCAACTCATATGGGCCGGTACATCCGCAGCCTTTGTATCGTCTGGGTTGCCGTGTTCCCGAATAAATTCAGTCCTACAGAATCAGCATCAGAGCTGATACTGATCCAGCGCCTCAAGCAATGCCGCCGCAGAACCAAACTCCCGATCCACCTGCGGTAACTCCGGACGCTGGAGTATCAACACCGGCACTTTCAGTTCCCGCGCGACTTCCAGCTTGGCTTCGGTCGCATCGCCACCGCTGTTCTTGCTGATCAGCACATCAATGGTGCGCCGCTGAAAGAGCGCGCGCTCGTCCTCAAGCAGAAACGGACCACGCGCACCGATGACTTCGCAGCGCTCGTGCTGCGGCACGTCGCGCAGGGTATTTTCGAGGGCGCGTAACGTCCAGAACTGATGTGTGGGGATTTCATCCAGATGCTGCAAGGGTTCACGACCCAAGGTGAACAATGGACGCTTGAAGGGCTGCAGCGCTTTGATCAGCCCGGCCCAGTCCGCCACTTCGCGCCAATCGTCGCCCGGTCCCGGTTGCCAGGCGGGCCTGCGCAATGCCCAGCACGGCACGTTGGCGAGCCCGGCGGCGCGGGCCGCGTTCTGGCTGATTTGGGCCGCGTAAGGATGGGTCGCGTCGACCAGTAAATCGATGCCTTGCCCGGTAATGAACTGCGCCAGCCCTTCAGCGCCGCCGTAACCACCGACTCGCACTTCACAGACAAGATCAGTCGGTACCCGGCCTACGCCTGCAAGGCTGTAAATATGCTGCGGCCCCAGCGTGCGGGCGATGGCCAGTGCGTCGGTCACTCCGCCAAGCAATAACACGCGCTTCAAGCACTGACTCCGGCTGTTCCGACGATGCCGCCCTGACGATCAATCGCGAAGACTTCCACTTCAACCTGCGATGGCACAACGCTGCGGGCGAAGTCCAGTGCGTGCTGGCAAACGATGTCACCCAGCGGCACCTCTGCTGCCGAGCACATCGCCAGAGCCTGCTGGCTGGTATTGGCTTCGAGAATGGCCTGCTGCAGTGCTTCATCGGCTCCGCCATCCGCCGCCCAGCGCGCCAGTTGCGGCAGGTCGATGCTGGAATGACGGCTGTGCAGGTCCATATGTTTTGCAGCCAGTTTGCTGATCTTGCCGAACCCGCCGCAGATACTCAGTTTGGCCACTGGCACCTTGCGCAGGTGTTTGAGCACAGCCCCGACGAAGTCGCCCATCTCGATCAAGGCGATGTCCGGCATCTGATAGAAGCGGCGCATGGTGTCTTCGCTGGCGTTGCCCGTACAGGCAGCAATGTGTTGATAGCCGTTGGTTTTGGCGACGTCGATGCCCTGGTGAATTGACGCGATGTAGGCCGCGCAGGAGAACGGCCGGACAATGCCGCTGGTGCCCAGAATCGACAGCCCGCCGACAATTCCGAGGCGCGGATTCATGGTCTTCAGCGCCAGGGCCTCACCGCCTTCGACATTGACCGTGATTTCAAAACCGCCGGTGTAATTGAGCTCGTTGGCCAGCGCTTGCAAGTGTTCGATGATCATCATCCGCGGCACCGGATTGATCGCCGGCTCACCTACCTTCAGTACTAGGCCCGGTCGCGTAACGGTGCCTACCCCCTGACCTGCGATAAAGATTACCGTCGCCACATCCAGCAGCCGCACCCGGGAAAAAACCAGTGCGCCATGGGTGACGTCGGGGTCGTCCCCGGCATCCTTGATAGTACCGGCTTCTGCACCGTCCCCCGCCAATCGGCAGAACTCCAGGCGCATTTGCACGTGCTTGCCCTTGGGCAGGACGATTTCCACCGCATCGTTGACTTCACCGCCCAACAACAACCGCGCCGCCGCCAGACTGGTGGCGGTTGCGCAACTGCCGGTGGTCAGGCCACTTCGCAAGGGGGCGGGTTGTTCTGCGGTTTCGTTACGCATCAGGGTTTGACCACATCCAGCAGAGTGATAGGCAGAGCCTGACGCCACGTATCGAATTCGCCCAGCGGTTTGGCGTGGGCGATGTGGATACGGGTCAGTTCACCGCCATGTAGATCACGCCAGGCCATCAACGTTGC
Source organism: Pseudomonas syringae group sp. J309-1 (assembly GCF_032582135.1). Classification (NCBI taxonomy): domain Bacteria; kingdom Pseudomonadati; phylum Pseudomonadota; class Gammaproteobacteria; order Pseudomonadales; family Pseudomonadaceae; genus Pseudomonas; species Pseudomonas syringae group sp. J309-1. The sequence continues at coordinate 103,542 of NZ_JAWHNU010000007.1, forward strand.
TTCGCTTTGCAATGTGACGGCATTGGCTACCAGACGGCCGCCGGAACGCAGTTGCTGCCAGCAGGTATCCAGCACGCCGGGGCGGGTCACGCCGCCGCCGATAAAAATCGCGTCGGGACGTTCCAGCCCGGCCAGCGCCTGAGGCGCACTGCCGCGCACCAGTTGCAGGCCCGGCACGCCTAGGGCATCGCGATTGAATTCGATCAGTTGCTGGCGGCCTTCATCGGCTTCAATGGCCAGGGTTCGGCAGGTGGGGTGGGCGCGCATCCATTCGATGCCGATAGAGCCGCAACCCGCGCCGACGTCCCACAACAACTCGCCCGGCACCGGGGCCAGGCGTGCCAGAGTGATCGCCCGCACATCGCGTTTGGTCAGTTGGCCGTCATGTTCGAAGGCTTCATCGGGCAAACCAGCCAACGGCGAAAGACGCAAGGCGCTGGCATCGGCACGGCAATCGATTGCCACTACATTCAGCGCGGCGATTTCGGGGTTGGCCCAATCACTGGCCAGCCCGTCCACGCGACGTTCGGCCGGACCGCCCAGATGCTCAAGCACGGTCATGTGGCTTGGGCCGAAACCACGTTCACGCAGCAAACCGGCAATCGCCGCCGGGCTGCTGCCGTCATTACTCAGAATAAGCAGGCGCACACCGTGATGGAACCGGGCATTCAACGCGGCCAGCGGTCGGGCCACCACGGACAGCGTGACCACGTCCTGCAACGGCCAGCCCAAACGGGCCGCCGCCAGTGAATAGGAGGAGGGCGCAGGCAGGATCAGCATTTCTTCGACAGGCACAACACGCGTCAGGCTGGCGCCTACCCCAAACAGCATCGGATCGCCGCTGGCCAGCACGCACACCTCAGCGCCGCGTTGTTCAAGCACTGGATTCAGAGAGAAGGGGCTGGGCCAGGCGCGGCGTTCAGCCTTGATGCAAGGCGGCAGCAACTCCAGCTGACGCGGCCCGCCAAACACCTGATCGGCCCGCAATAGAGCGTGCCGGGCGTTCTTGCCAAGGCCTTTGTAGCCGTCTTCACCAATTCCCACGACCGTCAGCCAGGGCGACATTTGCGTACCTCAATCCGATCTTCCGACAGAGCGGCTTTTCATGCCTGCGGACAAAGCAGGCATAATACCGCGCCTGATAGACACAAGTGCCTATTCAAACCAATTGATGGTGATCCATTGACCGAGCCGAAGTTCGCTCGCACGCCTCTAACGTCCTTACGCCCCTCGGCTTGTCCGGGGTTGCTGCGTATCGTCCCGGCACTGGATGGCGGCATCTGCCGGATCAAACTGGCAGGCGGCTCGCTCAACGCGGCTCAGGCTCATGCCGTTGCACAGGCGGCGCACGCCTACGCCCATGGGGTGATCGAAGCCACTAATCGCGCCAACCTGCAGATTCGCGGCATTGGTGAGCAACAGGCGCAACTGATCGACACGCTGCTCGCGGCCGGGCTCGGCCCGAACAACCCCGACAGCGATGACGTGCGTAACCTGATGCTCAGCCCCGTGGCGGGCCTTGACCCGCAGATGCTGCTGGACGTGCGACCTTTGGCCGCGCAGATTCTGGCTGCGCTGGAAAGCAATCCGCGCTTTCATGACCTGTCGCCCAAGTTCGCCCTGTCTCTGGACGGCGGCGAAGGTATGGTGATGCTCGAACACCCCCATGATCTGTGGCTGTCGGCGTTCAACGTGGACGGCGATATCATGCTGGGCTTCGGTCTTGCGGGTTGTCCTGCTCAAAGTTCGCCCTTGGCAGCGGTTCCGGTGGCTAGCGGGCTGGAGCTGGTATTGGCGGTTCTGGAGCTGTTTCTGGATCTGGCGCGTCCCGAGCAGGTGCGCATGCGACATCTGTTGGAGGAAGTTTCGGCGCAGCAATTGCTTGAACAATTACAGCTGCGTCTGAGTGTTGAACTGCGAGCTGATCAAAAAGTGACCACCTGGCGTCGTCCTGCAATCAGCCCGAACCAGCACTTGGGAATTTATCCACAGCGGCAAACCGGCCTGGTAGCAGTAGGCGGTGCTGTGCCATTAGGGCGCATTGATCCGGCGATGCTGAACGCTGTTGCGCAACTGGCGACCGGGTTCGGCGATGGCAGCTTGCGCCTGACCCCTTGGCAAAGCGTGCTGTTGCCGAATATCCCGAGCGGACAGGGTGCACAGGTGCTGTCGGCGTTGCAGGACGCCGGGCTGTTGTGCTCCGCCGATCAGCCGTTGGCACAGATCATCGCCTGCACCGGTTCGACCGATTGCGCCAAGGGACTGGCTGACACCAAGGCCGATGCAAGGTTGCTGGCCGGGCAATTGCAACGCAGCGGAGTCAGCCGACCAGTACATCTTTCGGCCTGCAAGCGTTCGTGTGCAGCGGCGCATCGGGCCTCGGTGACGTTACTGGCGGTTTCTCCCGGCCACTATGACCTTTATTTTCGCGATGCAGCGCAGCCCGGTTTCGGTGCCCTGCAAGCGCGTGACCTCACTATTGAAGCAGCCGGCGCATTGTTGATCGCCGACTCACGGAGCAGTACCCATGATTGATTACATCCGCGATGGTCAGGAGATTTATCGCAACTCCTTCGCGATCATTCGTGCGGAAGCGCGCCTGGATACGATCCCTGCCGACCTGGAAAAACTCGCCGTGCGCGTGATCCATGCCTGCGGCATGGTTGAGGTCATCGAAGACCTGCGTTTCTCGGAAGGTGCTGGCAAGGCCGGGCGCGACGCGCTGGCCGCTGGTGCGCCGATCCTGTGTGATGCGCGCATGGTGTCCGAGGGCATCACGCGTACTCGCCTGCCTGCCAACAATCAGATCATTTGCACATTGCACGATGAGGGTGTGCGGGAGTTGGCTCTGGAGCTGGGTAACACTCGTTCCGCCGTAGCGCTGGAGCACTGGCGTGAACATCTTGAGGGCAGCGTCGTGGTGATCGGCAATGCGCCGACCGCGTTGTTCTATCTGCTGGAAATGCTTGATGCGGGCGCGCCTAAACCGGCCTTGATTCTCGGCTTCCCGGTCGGTTTCGTCGGCGCGGCCGAATCCAAGGCCATGCTTGCCGCCGACAGCCGTGGCGTACCGTTCGTGATCATGCAGGGGCGTCGTGGCGGCAGTGCCATGGCCGTGGCTGCCCTCAACGCACTGGCCACGGAGATCGAATGATGCAGGCACGCGGTCGATTGATTGGCCTGGGCGTCGGCCCTGGCGACCCCGAGCTGATTACCGTCAAAGCCCTGCGCTTGCTGCGTGAGTCGCCAGTGGTCGCGTACTTCGTGGCCAAGGGCAAGAAGGGCAATGCGTTCGGCATCATCGAAGGTCATTTGCAGGACGCCCAGACCTTGATGCCGCTGGTCTACCCGGTGACAACCGAAGCGCTGCCTGCGCCGATGTCCTACGAAAAAGTCATCAGTGATTTCTACGATGAGGCCAGTTTCGATGTGGCGGCCCATCTGGACGCTGGTCGTGACGTGGCGGTGATCTGCGAAGGCGATCCGTTCTTTTACGGTTCCTACATGTACCTGCATGACCGCCTTGCCGATAAATACGAAGCTCAGGTCATACCGGGGGTCTGTTCGATGCTGGGGGGCGCATCGGTGTTGGGCGCGCCGCTGGTGTATCGCAATCAGAGTCTGTCGGTCTTGTCCGGCGTGCTGCCCCATGAAGAACTCAAGCGCAAACTGGCCGATGCCGACGCAGCGGTGATCATGAAGCTGGGTCGCAACTTTCCAAAAGTCCGCCAGGTGCTGGAAGAATTGGGCCTTGCAGAGCGGGCGCTGTACGTTGAGCGGGCGACCATGGCCAACCAGAAAATCGTACCGCTGGATGAAGTGGTGCCGATGTCTTCGCCGTACTTCTCGCTGATCATTGTTCCTGGCGAAAGGTGGCGGGGCTGATGACGCACAACATTCCAGCCATTGTGATTCTGGGCAATGGCAGCCTGGCGACTGCCCGACGCATTCAGCAGCTCTATCCGGACTCGCTGATTTACGGCTTGATTGATCGAGTACAGGACGCGGACCGGACCTACAGCGAGTTTGGTGCAACCTTGCGTCAGTTCTATCAACAGAACACGCCGATCATTGCCCTGTGTGCGGCGGGTATCGTGATTCGCACCCTTGCACCTTTGCTGCTGGAAAAAGGCGCTGAACCCGCCGTGCTTGCCATCGCTGAAGACGCTAGCGCCGTTGTACCGCTGCTGGGCGGCCTCGGCGGGGTCAATGTCATGGCCCGGGAAATCGCTGCCGGTCTGGGTATCGCGCCTGCGATCACCACCAGTGGCGAGCTGCGTTTCGGCACGTGCCTGCTCAATCCTCCAAGTGGCTATGCGCTGGGTGATCTGGAACTGGGCAAGCGTTTTGTCTCTGATTTGCTCTCCGGAGAAAGCGTACGCATTGAAGGTTCTGCGCCCTGGCTGGCCGATGCAAAACTGCCGGAGGACGAGCGGGCGCAATTGGCAATTCACGTCAGCTGCACCGAGCGTGAGCCGTCGGCCCATGAACTGCTGATCTACCCGCGCAGCGTAGCGGTGGCTGTAACGGTAACCAGCACTGAGCTGGCTGTTGGCATCCGCGCTGCGCTGCACGATGCGGGTATCGCTATTCAGTCACTGGCCTGTCTGTTGGCGGCTGATTCACAGATGGCCGACCCGTTGCTGCATCAGGCTGCCCGCGAACTGGACGTGCCACTGCGTTTTGTTCCTGCGGCTTCAGCGGTTGATATGGCTGCGCAAGCCGTGCCGCAACTGCTGCCGCCGATCAGCGTCAACGAGGGGTTGGCAATTACTGTCGCCCCTCAACCGCTGGATGTTGAAAAGATTGGCAAGGGTCGCGGCAGGCTTGCCGTTATCGGCCTTGGGCCGGGTGCCGCAGAGCTGATGGTGCCCGCCGTCAAGGCCGAACTGGCCCGGGCCAATGACATCCTGGGTTACGAAACCTATGTGCGCATGGCCGGGCCGTTTCGGGCTGATCAGGTCAGGCACTGCACCGATAACCGTGAAGAAATGCAGCGCGCCCGACATGCCTTTGAACTGGCAGCTTCCGGGCGCTCAGTCGTGGTTGTGTCGTCCGGCGACCCCGGTGTGTTTGCCATGGCCGCAGCGGTGCTGGAAGCGCTGCACGAATCGACCGATGCCGATTGGCACAACGTCGAGCTGGAAATCCTGCCCGGAGTCTCCGCGTCGCTGGCAACCGCCGCTCAGGCAGGGGCGCCGTTGGGCCATGACTTCTGCGTGATGTCGCTCTCGGACAATCTCAAGCCGTGGGACATCATCGAAAAGCGTCTGGATCTGGCCTCTCAGGCTGATCTGGCGCTGGCCTTCTACAACCCGATTTCCCGCTCCCGTCCCTGGCAGCTGGGGCGCGCGCTGGAAATCGTGCGCCAGCATCGCACGCCTGAAACGCCCGTCACGCTGGGGCGAGATATAGGCCGACCGGGGCAAACCTTGCGGATTCTTACGCTGGGCGAGCTGACACCTGATCAGGTGGACATGCGCACCATGGTGCTGATTGGCTCTTCGACGACCTGCACATTTGCCCGGGCAGATGGCAGTCAATGGGTTTACACGCCCCGTTGGTATGGCGAAAAGCCGACTGGCTAGCGCAGGCATTCGAGTGGGCAGCATCCCGGTTTGTATGCTTCCAGCACACAGGATCGGGAGCTGCCGACAGCAGCTTCCTGCTCGTCAGATCACCTCCTGAAGCAGCAGGCGCTATCTTTCAGTGCCCGGACTACTATTTCCCATTTCTATTATGTATTCATTTCGTGTAGGAATATACGACTTCTGACCGGCTTTCTATAACTTGTCCTGTCCGAAAGTTATTTTGTGGAAGTAAGTATCTAGTCTCCAAGCCCTGTTTGCTGCAAGTTGCCAATGTAATAAATTATGTGTCATGGATGATCGACAGTTGCTATCGGTAAATGACTTGCCTAGGCTGAGCGTGTGGTCTTGATGTTGCGGATGTTATGAGTTTGACCATTTGATTTGTTACCGCTTCTGAAAGGACATCCCATTATATTTATTGGCTTTATGTCGATGAGGTGAAATTTGACCTTGTCAGTCCGCATGGCCTGAATACGAACTCGTGGACGAGTCGTTAACTAAAAGGAATTTTTTATGAATGATGCATTGGACTTTCGTGAAAGTCCGGCTGAACGGATCAGTTTTGTACAAGGGCTGGACTTCGATACTGCTTCACCGGTCGCCATGAACCGTACACGAATGACGCGGACGCTGGACCTTGATCCAAAGAACGATGAAGCGGCCGTGGTTGCCAACACTATTCTGGGGTTCGTCGCGGGGATGTCGCGAGAAAACAAGGATGCCGTGAAAAAGACGGTATTGCTGGCGGTGCTCGTTGCCGACAACGCATTTGGTCTGGAGCGCGGGGGCGAAAACTGGTTCAACAAATTTTACAGCGTCATGAATGGCGTGGGCTGGGTTCCGGAACACTGGGATTACGCTCAATACCGGACGACCGATCAGCGCTTCACCATGGAGCAGGTCGGGCTCAAAATTCTCGGTTCGGCTATTGCCACCATGGCAGGCTCAGGTCCAGCCGCAATGATATTGGCCAAAGTTGCAAAGGACGCTATCGAGGCGCTTCAAGTCAGCAACGAGCCAGTGGAACTGTTCAAAAGGCATACCCGCGACTACGACAAAGGAAATTTCTGTATTGGCTCGTGTATTGAATCTCAAGGGGAAGTTTATTTTGCATTAGGTGCGCTGCGTTGCAACGTGCGGATCAATACGGTCGACGTGTTGTTCACGGAGTGGCATAACTCCACGATCAATATTTCTCGCGGGGAGGCTGCCTGGATTCTCGATCAGGAAGAGTACAGCTTCCACCGTGGGGCTATTGTCAGCAAGTTGCGTGACAAAGCAACGCGCGATATTGCCAGCTATCCGATCTGAAGTTATCAAGGGGGGTGTGAGCCCCCCGTCTATTTTATATTCAGGAGGAATGCCATGTGTGATATCACACTGGATGCTTATGTTAATGCCCGGGATTTTATAATGTTCGACCGGCGGGTTGAATCGACCGTGAAGTCGGATATTCTTGCGTCGACACTTTATACGCAACTTGCAGCCGATAACAAAGTACCGAGCGTTTCCGATTATTCCAGGTGGCGGCAAACTTACCTGGACGCAATGACCACCTTTGGCTGGCGGTTATCCACCAGCAAGGCGTATAGCCATGCGCCGGATACTTCAGTCGGGTTTAGCGTCTGGACGCTGATCACTGATATTTTTGCGCGGTCATGCGTGGCCAGGTTACCTGATGCCGCGCCAGGTCTGGCTGCTCTGGCCAGCCCGTTGCTGGCGCAGATGAGGCAAAGGGAGGGGACCGCTCGCATCGCTCATACAACACCGATCGGGTTGTCCAGCCAGCAGGTTCAGGTCAGCTTTGTGTCTGCAGAGCACATCCTGTACTCGGTATTGGTTTCGATTAATACAACGCAACCTCTTGATGACCATCCGCTGCTGAAGTCGCTTGATCCAGCGCTCATTGTCGGTGCCATTGATGTCATGTTCTTTTCCGCAGAACTGCTGGATATCCACTACGAGATGTACCGGGACGCTTTCGAATCGGCCTTGGCTGAGAGAAAGAAGACGCTGACTGTAAGAGTAGGGGTGGGCGATGAGTGAGATGACATCGAGTGTCGTAGTCGCTGGCAGTAACCTTATTTCCTTCATGGCAGGGCTCACGCGTGAAGAAAAGAAAGATGTCTCGGATTTGCTGAGGTACGCCGACTACTTTGCCAGCCAAACCTACGACCGCAGTGAGTTATGGACCAGCTGGATGGGGTACTACCGTAACCGACTGGAGAAATTCAGCACGGTAAAGGCTCGCATTGTAAAAGAGCCCATGGTGATAACCGACGCTGAAGAGCTGGAGCAGATCACCGCCAGCGTCGTAGGGACGGCTGGCTCGTCCAGCCTCGCCAGGCTGATGCAACACAGCCTCAGGACGGTCAGAATCGACAAGGACGCTCAATTGTTTTTCCAGCATGGCCGGGGCAGTGGTCGTCTGCGTACGTTCCAAGTGGTTGGTTGCGAGAAGACGCCTGCCGGCCAGATCTTGATCGTGCTGTGCGCCTTACACGCCAATGCTTACACCGAGGTGGATATTCTGGGCCTTTCCGAGCGGATCCAGCGCGACATTGTGCTGCGTATCAGCGGCGGAGTGTATGAGTTGGATCGTGAGCAATATGCGATGCAGCGGGAAAGCATCACGTCGAAACTGAGGTACGTCACCCGCCTTGCAATTCAGGACATATGATCAAGGCACGAGATAGCCGCGAACGCCGGTAAAGATAATCTGCGCGGCCAGCGCACAGACAAACAAACCCATCAACCGGCTGACGATCTGCAAGCCTTGTTCGCCCAGAATGCGTTCAATGTTGTTGGCCAGGTACAGCACCACGCCAACAGTGAGACTGGCCAGGGCAATACTGACAATAGCTGTCAGCTTGTCATCCCAGTGAGGCTGGCTCACGCCCATCACCAACAGCGCACCAATAGTACCGGGGCCGACAGTGAGCGGAATTGTCAGCGGGACGATGGTCACGTCCTGCTGAACATTGTCGGTCTGTACCGCCGATTTGCCTTGCGCCATGCCCAGCGCCGAAATGAACAACACGCTGCCCGCGCCAATCCGGAAGGCATCAACGGTGATGCCGAATACACTGAATATCACTCGTCCAAACAGATACAGCAGCACGCTGGAAATCAGGGTTGCCAGCGCCACCTTCCACGCCAGACGTCGTTGCTCTTTGCGGGAGTGGCCACGCGTCAGGCTGATGAAGCAGGACAGGACGAAGAACGGGCTGTAAAGCACCAGCATCTTCAGATAAACGCTGAACAACACATGGAGCATGGCTTGGGCTCGGCAGCAGATAAGACGGGGCGAGTCTATCAGGGCGCAATAGACGTCGATGACAACAGATCAGTTTTGTTGGTACAAGTCACCGGCCGAGGTCAGCGTACGAACCTTCTCACGTTGTGCGACCCAGTGCTCCACCAACTCGCGCAGTTGCGACAACTCCACAGGTTTGGCCATGTGTCCATCCATGCCCGCCTGACGGGCGCGATCCTTGTGTTCGGTAAGAATGTGCGCAGTCAACGCTACCACCGGTGTTCTGACCCGTTGATTGCCGACTTCCCAGGCCCGTAGCTGTTCGGTGGCAGAGAAGCCATCCAGAATTGGCATCTCGCAGTCCATCAACACCAGGTCATAGCGCTGGGCCTTCATTGCGCGCAATGCCTCTTCGCCGTTGCTGGCGGTGTCCGGGTTCAGGTTGAGTTTGCCCAGCATGCCGCGAATCACTTTGGTGGAGATGTTGTTATCTTCTGCGACCAGAATGCGGAAGTCGCTGGGTACCTTGACCGGTATGTTTTGGATCGGCGTCACCAGATGCGCCGTTGCACCCTTGTTCAGTTGGGTGAGTTCGTCCGCCAGCGTGGTCTTGAGGGTATAGCCTGCAACGGGTTTGGCCAGAATTCTTTTGATTCCCGCGTTGCGGGCGATAACCTTGCTCGGCGCGTTGCTGATGCCGGTCAGCATGATCAGCAGGATGTCGTGGTTCAGGCTCGGATCTTCCTTGATCTTGGCCGCCAGTTGCATGCCGGTCATGCCGGGCATGTTCTGATCCAGTAGCACCACATCAAAGTAATCCCGCAAATGTGCCTTGGTTCGCAACAGAGCCAGCGCTTCTTTGCCGGACGACACGGCACTGACGTTCAAGCCCCATGCGCTGCATTGCTGGACCAGTACCTTGCGGCAGGTTTCGTTGTCATCGACCACCAGCACGCGAGCGCCCTTGAGCGGGCTGTCGAGATCCAGTGGCGGCTGCTCCAGACGATCAGCATCCAGTGGCAGGCTCACCCACAGGGTGCTGCCGTGAGTGCCGCCGGACTGGATACCGAATTCGCCGCCCATCAGTACGATCAACTGGCGAGCAATGACCAGGCCCAGATGCCCGCCCAGTTTGCTGGATGCCATGAAATTCTTGCTATGCAGTTCTGCGTGAAGCAGTGCTTCGCGCTCATCGCTGGAGAGTGCTTCGCCGCTGTCCTGCACGGCAATGCGCAGGCGAGGTTTACCGGCGCGTGAGTCGAGTGCGACCACCACCAGAATTTCGCCCTCGTCGGTTTTCTTCAGGGCGTTTTCCAGCAGGCTCAAGACGGTCTGGCGCAAGCGTGTCGGGTCGCCGCTGATGACACGAGGCACTTGTGGCTGAATCAGGCTGATCAGCTCCACCTCTTGCTGCTCGGCCTTGGCGCGGAAGATATTCAGGCAATCTTCGATCAGTGCGCTGAGGTCGAATTGCACATCATCCAGCTCGATCTGGCCCGATTCGAGTTTGGTGATGTCGAGAATTTCGTTGATCAGGCTGAGCAGCTCGTTGCCTGCGCTGTGAATCGTCTGCACGTAGTCGCGCTGTTTGACCGACAGCGGAGTGCCCAGCAGCAGTTCGGTCATGCCCAGCACACCGTTCATAGGCGTGCGGATTTCATGGCTGATCTTGGCTAGAAACTCTGCTTTGGCGTTGATTTCTGCAGTACTGGCGGCCTTGTCACGGCTGATGCTGAAGTTATCTTCGGTGAAGCTGCGGTGACGCTCGCTGATTGCCACGCTCATCAACAGGCCGCTGAAGCAGAACACCGCCAGCAGTGTGAGGATCAGCCATTGCGGGGAAATCCAGGTCAACCACAGCAGCGCGGGCAGAATGACCAGGCAGCCAATGTTGAAGGTCACCATCGATAGCACGAACAGGCGGGCGGGCCAGTAGCCTTTTTGCCAGTGGTAAGCAGAGACGAACAGAATGCCCACGGTCGCGAGTGTCACCAGTCCAAACGTGATCACGTTGAGTGGCAGCGTGTCGACGAACAGTATCAGCAGGCAGCCCAGAGCTATGACCACCAGACTGCCCATCAACAGGCGATTGAGTGCGACGACATTGCGATGGGCAAAGAAGGAGTGCGCGTACATCAGGCCCGCGAGTGCTGCGAACAGCAGGGTCAGATGCGCCGCGGGTGTCTGGGCGATGTGCCAGGTCTTGAGCCATGGGGTCAGCAGGTTGAGCAGGAGGGCCGCGCTGAGCGCCAACAATCCTTCGCAGCTTGCGAGCCACAGGTTGCTGCGTGAGCGTGTATGAGCGTAACGCGTCAGATTCTGCAGAATCAGCATGCCCAGCGAGCCAAACAAAAGGCCGAACAAAAATGGCTCGCGCTCATCGGCGGCGCTGTTGATTGCCGGTTGCAGGCTGATATTGGGGCGAAGTTGCTGAGTTGAGACCAGCCGCAGATAGATATCCACAGGGGCGTTACTTTGCGGGATTGGCAGCATGAAGTCGCTGGACCGCAGGACATCACTCTGAGGCGCGACGCTGTTGCCGGTGCGCGTATGGTTGAGCAGTTTGTCGCCTTCAAGGACATAGAGGTCCAGGCTGGCAAGGTCTGGCGCGAAGATGCGCAGGAGCTGTTCGTGATCGCCGGGTTGCAACTGATAGTGCAGCCACAGAGCGCTATTGCGATCGGCCGCGGTGACCTGATCAAGGTCAGTCGGGCTGAGCTGGTTCTGATAACGGGCCGAACGGACGTCGCTCAATTGCAGGTTTGCCTGCGTGTCGAGCAATGTTGACCAGCCCGCACTTGGCTGGGCATGCGCCGACAGCACGAAGAGCAGGGTCAACAGCCCTACAGTTAAACCTTTGGCAATCCTGAGCCAGCGCACGTTGAGATCCCTTCGTAAGATGAATGCCCGATCACTCTAAACTCTATTTTTAATCTTTGCGTGTAGTCCTGTGAGGGCCGGCCGGACCCGACAGGCCGGGAGAACGCTGTTGCGCTCGTCCCGGCCTGTCGAAGCCTGGCTGAAGGCTTATTACAGGTCTTCACCACGCTCGCGGGCAATGGCGCGATAGCCGATGTCACTGCGATAGAAGCAACCTTCCCAATCAACCTTTGCGGCCAGAGCATAGGCGTGTTTTTGAGCATCGCCCACTGTTTCGCCCAATGCAGTCGCACAAAGCACGCGACCACCACTCGTGACTACCTGACCGTCTTGCAGTGCTGTGCCTGCGTGGAACACTTTACCCGGCAGTTGTGCGGCGTCATTCAGGCCTTTGATCGCTGCGCCTTTGGCGTAATCGCCAGGGTAGCCGCCAGCGGCGAGGACGATGCCCAGACTCGGGCGTGGATCCCACTGAGCTTCCACTTTATCCAGCGCCTGGGCCAGAGCAGCTTCCACCAGCAACACCAGGCTCGATTGCAGACGCAACATCACCGGTTGGGTTTCCGGATCGCCGAAGCGGCAGTTGAACTCGATAACCTTCGGGTTACCCGCCTTGTCGATCATCAGCCCTGCGTACAGGAAGCCGGTGTAGACATTACCTTCGTCAGCCATGCCGCGCACGGTTGGCCAGATGACCAGATCCATTACGCGCTGGTGAACCTCGGCGGTGACGACCGGGGCAGGGGAGTAAGCACCCATGCCGCCCGTGTTCGGGCCACTGTCGCCGTCGCCGACGCGTTTGTGGTCCTGGCTGGTGGCCATCGGCAACACGTTCTTGCCGTCAACCATCACGATGAAGCTGGCTTCTTCGCCATCAAGAAACTCTTCGATGACAACCCGCGAACCGGCTTCGCCGAACGCGTTACCAGCCAGCATGTCGCGCACGGCGTCTTCGGCTTCGGCCAGGGTCATGGCGACGATTACGCCTTTGCCTGCAGCCAGGCCGTCGGCCTTGATGACAATCGGAGCACCTTTTTCGCGCAAGTAGGCCAGCGCAGGCTCGATTTCAGTGAAGTTCTGATAGTCGGCAGTCGGGATCTTGTGACGAGCCAGGAAATCCTTGGTGAACGCTTTCGAGCCTTCCAGCTGAGCAGCGCCAGCAGTAGGGCCGAAGCAGTCGAGATTGCGGCTGCGGAACAGATCAACCACGCCGGCAACCAGTGGCACTTCCGGACCGACGATGGTCAGTGAGACGTTCTTTTCAGCGAAATCCGCCAGTTGCTCAAGGGCCAGCACGTCGATGGCGACGTTCTCGCACTTCGCTTCGATAGCGGTCCCGGCATTGCCCGGTGCAACAAAAACCTTCACGACGCGTGGGTCCTGAGCGACTTTCCACGCCAGAGCGTGTTCGCGGCCACCACTGCCAATGATTAATACGTTCAAAGAAAGACTCCTTCGGAGAAGCTGCAAGCTAAAAGCGGCAAGTAAAAGCAGATTGTGCGGCTTTTAACATGGCTCATGGCTTTGAATTAGTAAGGCTGCAAGGGCGGGCAAGAGGATCGAAAATCTGCTTTTGCTTGCCGCTTGCAGCTAGAAACTTGCCGCTGACACTTTAGTGTCTGAAATGCCGCATCCCGGTGAACACCATGGCGATACCGGCTTCATCAGCCGCCGCAATCACTTCGCTGTCACGCATCGAACCGCCCGGCTGGATCACCGCAGTGATGCCCACCTTGGCGGCGTTGTCGATGCCGTCACGGAACGGGAAGAATGCGTCGGAAGCCATGACCGCGCCCGCTACCTGCAAACCGGCGTGTTCGGCTTTGATTGCCGCGATGCGGGCCGAGTTTACGCGGCTCATCTGACCTGCGCCGACACCGATGGTCTGGCGATTCTTGGCGTAGACGATGGCGTTGGACTTGACGTATTTGGCCACTTTCCAGGCGAAGATCAGGTCGTGGATTTCTTTCTCGCTTGGCGCACGTTTGGTGACCACTTTCAGGTCATCAGCGGTGATCATGCCGATATCACGGCTCTGAACCAGCAAGCCGCCATTGACGCGCTTGTAGTCCCACGCGGCGCCGCGTTCGGCGGCCCATTGGCCGGTGCTCAGCAGGCGCACGTTGGCTTTGCTGGCAACAATGGCCTGTGCTTCGGCGCTGACGCTCGGGGCAATGATTACTTCAACGAACTGACGCTCGACGATGGCCTTGGCCGTTTCGGCGTCCAGCTCACGGTTGAAGGCAATGATGCCGCCAAATGCAGATTCGGTGTCGGTCGCGTAGGCCAGTTCGTAGGCCTGACGAATGCCGCCTTCGTTGTCCAGCGCGACTGCAACGCCGCAAGGGTTGGCGTGCTTGACGATAACGCAGGCTGGTTTGACGAAGCTTTTCACGCATTCCAGTGCAGCGTCAGTGTCGGCCACATTGTTGAACGACAGTTCTTTACCCTGTAACTGGGTTGCAGTGGCGATACCGATTTCAGCCGGGTTGGCTTCAACGTAAAACGCCGCGCTCTGGTGCGGGTTCTCGCCGTAGCGCATTTCCTGGGCTTTGACGAACTGGCTGTTGAAGGTGCGCGGGAATTCGCTGCGGCCTTCGGTGCTCAGGGTCTCGGCCTTCTGGTCAATGCTGCCCAGATAGTTGGCGATCATGCCGTCGTAAGCCGCGGTGTGCTCAAACGCCTTGAGCATCAGGTCGAAACGCTGTGCGTAAGTCAGACCGCCAGCCTTGAGGCTTTCCAGTACCTGACCGTAATCGCTGGCATTGACCACGATAGCGACATCTTTATGGTTTTTTGCTGCAGAACGGACCATGGTCGGACCGCCGATGTCGATGTTCTCGATGGCAGTCGGCAGGTCGCAACCCGGTTTGGCAACCGTGGCCTGGAATGGGTAGAGGTTCACTGCAACCAGATCGATCGGGTTGATGCCGTGCTCGCTCATGATGGCGTCGTCGATGCCGCGACGCCCCAGGATGCCGCCGTGGATTTTCGGGTGCAGGGTCTTGACCCGGCCGTCCATCATTTCTGCGAAGCCGGTGTAATCAGCGACTTCTACCGCTGCGACGCCATTGTCCTGCAACAGCTTGAAGGTGCCGCCAGTGGACAGGATCTCAACGCCAAGGGCTTCCAGTTCACGGGCAAATTCAAGGATGCCGGTCTTGTCGGAAACACTGATCAAGGCGCGGCGAATCGGCAGGCGGGTAGTCTGGTCGGTCATTTCAATTTCCATCAAGGCAAAAGCAAATGGATTCAGCAAAAAAGGCGACCTCGATAAGGGTCGCCTTTTTTGTATGGAATGCTTAAAGCAGGTCGTACTGCTTGAGTTTCTTGCGCAAAGTGCCGCGATTCAGGCCCAGCAGTTCTGAGGCCTTCGTCTGGTTTCCCTTGACGTAGTTCATCACGCACTCGAGCAGCGGGGCCTCGACTTCCGACAACACCAGGTTGTAGACATCAGTGACGGAAGCGCCTTCAAGGTGGGCGAAATAATTGTGCAGCGCCTTCTCAACGTTGCCGCGCAGGGTCTGGCCCTCTTCGCTCGGCGTGTTGAGGTGCTGTTTCAAATTGACGTTGTCGCTCACGGGTGTCGTTCCACTCACTAAAGTCTCAGTCATCATCGTCATGCGGCCACCTCTTCTTCTTGCCCTGTTTTCGGGCTTTTGTAGCGTTCGCTGAAGAACTCGCGAACGTTGGCGCACTGTGCTTCTGTATCTTGCAAACGATTGAAGTGGGCGCGAAACTCCCTGGCGCCCGGCAAGGTTGCGAGATACCAGCCAACATGCTTGCGTGCTATTCGCACGCCCAGCACATCGCCGTAGAAAACGTGAAGCGCTGCCAGATGCTCTAGCAGAATGCGTTCCACTTCCTCCAACTGCAGCGCCGGCAATATTTCGCCAGTGCGCAGGTAGTGTTCTATTTCGCGAAAAATCCACGGACGCCCTTGAGCAGCCCGTCCAATCAACAATCCATCGGCACCGGTGGCTTGCAGCACATGCCGGGCTTTCTGGGGTGAATCAATGTCGCCATTGGCAAACACCGGAATCGAAATGGCCTGCTTGATCGCGGCAATCGTGTCGTATTCGGCTTCACCGGTGTACAGGTCGGCGCGGGTCCGTCCATGAACGGCCAAGGCCTGAATGCCTGCCTGTTCGGCGATTTTCGCCACTGTCAGGCCGTTCTTGTTGTCCCGGTCCCAGCCGGTACGAATCTTCAGGGTGACCGGCACATCGACTGCGGCGACGACGGCCTGCAGGATCTCGCTCACCAGTTGTTCGTCTTTCAATAACGCTGAACCGGCCGCCTTGTTACAGACCTTCTTGGCCGGGCAGCCCATGTTGATGTCGATGATCTGTGCGCCCAGTTCGACATTGGCGCGCGCTGCATCGGCAAGCATCTGCGGATCACCACCGGCGATCTGTACCGAGCGTGGCTCGGGATCACCTTCGTGGATCATGCGCAGGCGCGATTTGCGACTGTTCCACAGGCTCATGTCACTGGTGACCATTTCCGACACCACCAGACCTGCGCCAAGCTGGCGACAAAGCTGACGGAAAGGCTGGTCAGTGACGCCCGCCATAGGAGCGAGAATCAAGCCGTTCTGCAATGTATACGGACCGATGCGTACCGCCGACATAGGTGTGCCTGTTGTGGGGCCGAATCATGGCAAACCGTGTGTAATGTGTTATCTACACGGTCCGTTCGAGCCCGGCCTGACAAGTGCTTGCGCGCCTTTCAGACCGAATCCAGAGTAAGAAAAAGGGTTGGCATGATACCCGCTCTCGATGACTGGATAAAGGCTGAATTGGATAAAATCTGAACAGTTGTTGCCGGGCAGATCACGGTTTTTCGGTCGACTGCACTGCCGTTACGTGCTGCTGGCGATTTTTGGGGTGAATAGCGTCCGATCAGCGGCTGTTCATTTCGTCGTTCGTTGTAGCTGGACGATTACTCGGGCGAGCGGAAACTGAGGCTGTAGTTCACGGCTTTGGCGCCCGGATCGAGGATGTCCAGCGCGATATGAATCGGCGTCTGCGGTGGCATCTCTTCTTTCCCGGCGATTTCGCCGCTCAGGTATTCAGCGGGTTTGAAGCGACGACTGGCAATCAACTGACCGCTGGTGTCGGCGAAGCGCAACTCCAGCAGCGGGAATGGCTGAGAAAATGGCGCGCGGTTGTAGATGATTGCATCAACGACCAGCGCGCCTTTGAACTCGGGATGGCTGCGCACTACCAGATTGCTGCTCTTGAGCTGTTTGATATCGACCTTGGACGGGACCTTGCAGTCGATCTGCGGGCAGATCATCTGGAACCATGGCCGGTACTGATCCTGGCGTGCCAGCTCGTCGAAGTGATACCACACGTATTGCCCGGCCAGTCCGACCAGGGCGATCAAGGTGAGCAGGGTCCAGACCAGTTTGCGGCCCCATCGGGATTTGGGAGGCTGCCAGTCCAGTTGCAACGGATCGTCGGTCAGGTCCAGCAGCGCCTGATCCCGCACGCCGGGCTCGGTGCGATCGCGGCGTGAACGAGGTTCCGGTTGCGGCTCGTCCAGCTCCTCGTCACTGTCGTTATCCAGCGCCGAAAAGCGTTGCTGCTTTTCATTGCCCGGTGTCTTGCGTGGAGCTGGAGCGGGGGCCGTCGGTTCGTCGTCATCCAGATGACTGTCGATGAGCGAAAACGACGGTTCGGTCCTGCCATCGCGGGAATCGGATTCTGTCTCCGAGAGGATTTCGGGTTCCGGAATCACTTCAGCGTGCAATTCGGGCAGCTGACTGACGTCGTCATTGTGCAGGCTGTCGACCCAGTCATCAGAGTCGGTCTGTGCGCCGTCGCGACGCGCGGACAGTGCCGAGTCATCGTTGCGGGACGACTCCCTGCCAAACGTCTCGGGTAACTGGATTTCACGCTGTTCAAGACGGGCGAGTTCTTCGTCCAGATCCAGATTGTCCAGATCCATGGCGTTGCCGCGCCATGACTGCGGAGCCTGAGCGGGCTCGGATGCTGGTGGCTGAGTTGCAACCACCTCGCTTTGCACAATCGGCAGTGTTTCAACGACTACCGGAGCAGAGGGAGCGGGCGTTACCGGCAATTCTGCCTGTTGCGGAGCTGGCTGCTGATTGCTGCGCTGTTCCAGCAGTTGCTTTGCAGCATTGAAAACCTGCAGGCAGGCACCGCAGCGCACCACGCCGCGTGCCACGCTCAACTGTGCGTGGCTGACTCGGAAACTGGTCTGGCAGTGCGGGCACTGAGTGACAAAACTGTCGGTCATGCGGCTATCCGGTTAAAGCGGCTATTAACTAACGGCGACGGCCAGTGATGCGAACCCAGCCATCACGGTTGGCGATCGGATCCAGCTCGAAGGTGTCGGCATAGGCAGCGGCAACTTCTTCGCCCTGTTCGGCAAGAATGCCGGAAAGCGCCAGGCGACCACCGGTTTTAACCAGTGTGGCCAGTTGCGGCGCCAAGGCGACTAGCGGACCGGCAAGAATGTTGGCGACCAGCACGTCGGCCTGTTGTGGCGGCATGTCTTCAGGCAGATACAGCTCGAAGCGCTCCGGCGCAATATTGTTGCGACCGGCGTTATCGCGTGATGCTTCCAGTGCCTGCACGTCGATGTCGGTGCCCACTGCCTGCTTCGCGCCCAGCAGTAGGGCGGCGATGGCCAGAATGCCTGAGCCGCAACCAAAGTCCAGCAGGTCGCAACCGTTCAGGTCCTGGCCGTCGAGCCATTCCAGGCACAGCGCGGTGGTCGGGTGGGTGCCGGTACCAAACGCCAGACCTGGATCCAGCAGCAGGTTGACCGCTTCGGGCTCCGGCGCGGCGTGCCAGCTTGGCACGATCCACAGACGTTGACCGAAGCGCATCGGCTGGAAGTTATCCATCCAGCTACGCTCCCAGTCCTGATCTTCGATGACTTCGCTCATGTGCTCCGGCAGCTCGGCGTCGGTCAGCAAACGCAGGTGCGCCAGAACGTGCTCGGCGTCAGTGTCGGCTTCAAACAATGCCAGCAGATGCGTGTGGGACCACAGCGGCGTGGTGTTGAGTTCCGGCTCGAAGATCGGCTGATCTTCAGCGTCCATGAACGTGACCGATACGGCGCCGACTTCGAGAAGGGCGTCTTCGTAGGTTTCGGCTTGTTCAGGACTGATGGCGAGACGGACTTGCAGCCAGGGCATGGCGGGTTACCTTCGAATGAAAAATGATTCTGCAATTGCGTGCAGCGGGAAACGCGCAAGTTTACTGCGCCGCGCCACAAACAACAAAGCCGCTTTGAAAGCGGCTTTGTTGTTCTGGAGCAAGGAGGCTTATTGATTGGCCAGCTTGTGTTCCAGGTAGTGAATGTTGACACCGCCTTCGCAGAAGCCTTCGTCACGGGTCAGATCACGGTGCAGCGGAATGTTGGTCTTGATGCCGTCGACCACGATTTCGTCCAGAGCGTTGCGCATGCGGGCCATGGCCTCATCGCGGGTTGCGCCCCAAGTGATCAGCTTGCCGATCAACGAGTCGTAGTTCGAAGGAACCTTGTAGCCGCTGTACAGGTGCGAATCGACCCGCACGCCGTTGCCGCCTGGCGCGTGGAAGTGCTTGACCATGCCTGGGCTTGGAATGAAGGTTTTCGGATCTTCAGCGTTGATCCGGCATTCCAGCGAGTGCCCGTGAATGACAACGTCATCCTGGGTAAACGACAGTTTGTTGCCGGCGGCGATGCTGAGCATCTCCTTGACGATGTCGATACCGGTGACCATTTCCGAAACCGGGTGCTCTACCTGAACGCGGGTGTTCATCTCGATGAAGTAGAAACGACCGTTCTCGTAGAGGAACTCGAACGTGCCAGCGCCACGATAGCCGATGTCGATGCATGCTTTTACGCAGGCTGCGAACACGTCTTTACGGGCTTGCTCATCGATGAACGGTGCCGGCGCTTCTTCCAGAACCTTCTGGTGACGACGCTGCAGGGAGCAGTCACGGTCGCCCAGGTGGATCGCATGGCCCTGACCGTCGGAAATAACCTGGACTTCCACGTGACGCGGGTTGGTCAGGTATTTTTCCAGGTAGACCATCGGGTTGCTGAACCAGGCAGCCGCTTCAGCGCGAGTCTGCTTGGCCGCTTCGATCAGGTCTTCTTCCTTGTGCACAACGCGCATGCCGCGACCACCGCCACCGCCAGCGGCTTTGATGATCACTGGATAGCCCACTTCGCGGCCAATACGCAGCGCGGTTTCTTCGTCTTCCGGCAACGGGCCGTCAGAACCAGGAACAGTCGGTACGTTGGCGCGCTTCATGGCGTCCTTGGCGGAAACCTTGTCGCCCATCAGGCGGATGGTTTCAGCTTTCGGGCCAATGAACGCGAAGCCGGATTTCTCTACCTGTTCGGCAAAGTCGGCGTTTTCCGCGAGGAAACCGTAGCCTGGGTGAATCGCTGTAGCGCCAGTCAGTTCTGCAGCAGAAATGATGGCCGGGATGTTCAGGTACGACAGGTTGGCTGGCGCCGGACCGATGCAGACAGTTTCGTCCGCCAGGCCCAGGTGCATCAGCTCACGGTCTGCCGTGGAATGGACCGCGACGGTCTTGATGCCCAGTTCTTTACAGGCACGCAAGATGCGCAAGGCGATTTCGCCGCGGTTGGCGATCAGGACTTTTTCCAACATCGCAGGCTCTCCCCGGTTCAAACGATGGTGAACAGCGGCTGGTCATACTCAACCGGCTGACCGTTTTCTACCAGGATCGACTCGATCACACCGCTGACTTCAGCTTCGATGTGGTTCATCATTTTCATCGCCTCAACGATGCAGATGGTGTCGCCTTTCTTGACGGTCTTGCCGACTTCAACGAACGCTGGCGAGCCAGGCGCTGGAGTGCGGTAGAACGTACCTACCATTGGCGATTTGACAACGGTGCCGTTCAGTTTCGGTGCCGAAGGTGCTTCAGCAGCGGCAGCAACCGGAGCAGCAGGCGCTGCAACTGGCGCGGCTACCGGGGCAGGCGCGTAGTACGGTTGTGCTGGAGTCTTGCTGTGACGGCTGATCCGTACGGATTCTTCGCCTTCACGAATCTCCAGTTCGTCGATGCCGGACTCTTCCAGCAGTTCGATCAGTTTCTTGACTTTACGGATATCCATTAATCATCAACTCCCAAAGGTCGGTCAGGGGTAAAAGTTGTTAGTGGTTCGGGTCATGCAGCGCAGCCTGTGGCTGTGCGGTCATGGCTTCGAACTGACGGCCAATTGTTCCAGGGCGGCTTCAAGGGCCATTCGGTATCCGCTGGCGCCAAGGCCGCAAATCACCCCTACAGCAACATCTGAAAAGTAGGAGTGATGACGGAAAGCTTCACGTTTGTGCACGTTCGAGAGGTGCACTTCGATGAATGGGATGCTCACTCCCAGCAACGCGTCACGTATTGCAACACTCGTATGCGTAAAAGCGGCCGGATTGATCACAATGAAATCCACGCCCTCATCACGGGCAGCATGGATACGATCAATCAATTCGTACTCGGCATTGCTTTGCAGATACATCAAATGGTGGCCGGCATCGCGCGCCCTTTTTTCCAGGTCCTGATTGATCTGGGCCAGAGTCACTGCGCCGTAGATCCCCGGTTCACGGGTCCCGAGCAGGTTCAGGTTAGGGCCATGCAGTACCAGAAGAGTCGCCATCGGATGATCCTTGTTATGGTTACGAGCATCAAAGCCCGGCGACTATGCCGCAAACATCCATGTACTGTCCAGTTAACTGCAATAGCTCGCACGATTACCGAAGTTCGCGAAAAGTTTGTGACTCAACGATTAGATTTGGTCATTTGCTCTAATCAGCCGCTCTACAAGGCCTTTCGCGTCTATTTCGCCGACGACGCGAACATCGCTGCGCTCCTCGCCATTTTTGCCGAAGATCAGCAACGCAGGCGGGCCAAACAGCTTGTATCGATCCAGCAGGGCGCGTTGTTCGGCGTTGCTGTCAGTCATGTCAAAACGGATCAGGCGATAGCCTTTAAGCTGGGCGATTACATCGGGATCCGGCAGCACTTCATGCTCGATGACCTTGCAGCTGATACACCAGTCCGCGTACCAATCGAGCAACAAAGGCTGACCTGCATTTTTTGCTTCGCTCAACACCCGGTCCAGTTCGGCTGCACTGGTGATGGTCTGCCAGTTGGAGGTATTAGCGGTCGCGGGACCGTTGTTGCTCAGTGTTGCCTGTGGTCGGCCCAATGGGCGGGTTGGGTCGGTCTGACCGCTCCACGCGCCGAACCAGCAGGTCAGCGCATAAACCAGCAAAAAAAGCCCCAGCAGTTGCGCCAGACGTTGGCGAGTGCTTTTCGGACCAAACTCCAGCGTGCCCAGAAACAGCGCGACGCCCGCCGCCAGCAGGCCGGTCAGCAGCAACGTGATCTGGCCCGGCAATACGCGACTGAGCAAGGCGATAGCCAGGCCCAGCAGCAACACGCCGATGGCGTTTTTAACTGTCACCAGCCATGGGCCGCTTTTCGGTAGCCAGGTCGCGCCGCCGGTTGCGACCAGCAGTAATGGAGCGCCCATGCCCAGGCCTAGCGCGAACAGCTTCAACGCACCGCCCAGCGCGTCGCCGCTGGCGCTTATATAAAGCAGCGCACCGGCCAGCGGTGCAGACACGCAAGGTGAAACCAGCAGGCTGGAAACCACACCCAGTACCGCCGCGCCCCACAACGAGCCGCCTTCGGTCTTGCCAGCAATGCGATCGAGTCGGTTACTGAGGGCTTGGGGCAGACGCAACTCGAAAGCGCCGAACATCGCGATCGCAAAGATCACGAAGAACAACGAGAACGGCACAAGCACCCAGGCAGATTGCAGTCGCGCCTGTAAGTTAAGGCCTGCACCGAACATACCCATCAATGCGCCAAGGGCGGCAAAACTGATCGCCATTGGCAACACGTACGCCAGCGACAGGCTCAAGCCGCGCAGCCCACCCACCTGACCACGCAAGACCACGCCGGACAGAATCGGCAGCATAGGCAAAACGCAGGGGGTGAAGGTCAGGCCGATGCCGGCGAGGAAGAACAACGCCAGCTCTTTCCAGCTCCAGGCGGTAGCGGCTGACGGTGCAGGGACGGTGCTATTAGCCGCTACGGCGGGATCACCGATGCTCAGTCGCTCGGTTTCAGGTGGATAACACAGGCCTTTGTCTGCGCAGCCCTGATAGGTCACCACCAGCGTGAACGGTCGGTTGTCACCCGGTTTGCGTGGCAGGTCGATGTCGAGAATGCCGTGGTAAACCTCAACGTCGCCGAAATATTCGTCGTGCTTCTTCTCGCCATCCGGCAACTGCGCAGCGCCCAGGCCGATGTCTGCGGGTTCGGTGCGGAACTGAAAACGATGGCGATAAAGGTAATAGCCTTCGGTGGCGACGAAACGCAGCTTGATCGACTCGGGAGTGGTGTCGATCAGATTCAACTGAAATGCCTGACGGACGGGCAGGAAATCCTTGCTGTTATCCAGCGCCGCGCCACCCAGCGTGGCATTCGGACGGCTGTCCAGCAGGCCAGCCCCCGCAGCGGGCATGGCGAGGATCAACAGCATCAGGCAGAGCAAACGGCGCATGGCAGTCTCGAATCGCAAAAGTCCGCGCATGATAGCGGAGTGTTTCAAGGTGTGCAGGGATGGGGTTTGTAAGAGAGGGTTTCCGAGGGAGTGGGCCATCAGGCACGGCGCTGACGCGCCCACCTATATATCTGTAGGAGCGCACGAGCACCGCGAGGCCGCGATAGCGGTTCATCAGACAGGACGCCATCGCTGCCTCGCGGTGCTCGTGAGCTCCTACAGAAAGTTATTTAAAATCAGGTAGTTGCGTTTTTATGATGAAAACGTTCGCCCGCCATGAGCTCAGGCCTTGTCAGCCACGCTCAGCAGCATCGAGCTCTGCTTCGCGTCATATTCCAGGAACACGTGATTACGGCCGGCATGCTTGGCCCGGTACAGCGCTTCGTCGGCGCGAGAGGCCAGCAGCAGGCTGTCGTCCTTGTCACCCATCTCCACAACGCCAGCGCTGAAGGTGCAGAA
Source organism: Pseudomonas syringae group sp. J309-1 (assembly GCF_032582135.1). Classification (NCBI taxonomy): domain Bacteria; kingdom Pseudomonadati; phylum Pseudomonadota; class Gammaproteobacteria; order Pseudomonadales; family Pseudomonadaceae; genus Pseudomonas; species Pseudomonas syringae group sp. J309-1. The sequence continues at coordinate 127,296 of NZ_JAWHNU010000007.1, forward strand.
CAGGTCAGCTGGTTGCGCGGGGTAATGGATTTCAGCAAAGCGACGGCGGATTTCATCCAGCGTGAAGTGGGCGCTCTGGATATCCGTGTCAGGCATCACGATGGCGAATTCTTCTCCGCCATAACGGCCAATGTAGTCGGTCTTGCGCAGTCGCTGTTTGAGGAACAACGCCAGGCTCTTGATCACCCGGTCGCCCATGGGGTGACCATGGCTGTCGTTGACCTTTTTGAAGTGGTCAATATCCAGCATCGCGAAGCACAGCCGCTGATTTTCCCGACGGGCACGGAAGCAGCAGTCTTCGAGCAATTGCAGAATATGGGTGTGGTTATACAGGCCGGTCAGGCTGTCCCGAACCATGCGCGCCTTGAGATTGCGCGCCCGCGCAGCACGGTTGCGCACGGTGGTAATCAGGTGGCGCGGCTTGATCGGCTTGGTCAGGAAGTCATCGCCGCCTTCGCTCATCGCATCCAGCTGCTTGTCCAGATCATCTTCAGCAGACAGATAAATGATCGGGACACTGACGTAGCGGTCGTTATGGCGGATCACTTTGGCCAGTTCGGTACCGGTACAGCCCGGCATGTACATATCGAGGATGATCAGGTCCGGCTGGAAGTCAGCGAGTTCAGCCATGGCCTGAATCGGGTCAAGCAATGTACGGGTCACGATCCCGGCACTGTTGAGCAGGCGCTCGGTGTGCAACGCCTGGGCGCGGGAGTCATCGATAATCAGCACTTTGTAGGGCTCGTACTGCGCCACGCAGGTGAGGATTTCGATTTTCTCCAGCAGGCTTGAAGCTTCCAGCGTACCGGTCAGAAACTCCTCACCACCGGCACGCACAGCGGCCAGACGTGTCGGGGTATCCGTTTCGTGATGACTGAAAAAAATCAGCGGCAGTTTCTGTTCAAGCCCCTGCTGGACACCCGCCGCCAGTTTCAGGCCTTCGCCCGGGCCGCAGAAATCCACATCGATCACGATGGCAGAGGGATGACGATTAGCCATGGCTGTCTGGAAATCACTTAGACCGTCCAGCGCCTGAGCGTACAGCCCAAAAAAGTCCAACTGCTTGCTCAAGCGCTCGGCTCGTTCGAAATCCTGCAGCGCGATATAGATAGGCTTGCGCAATGGCGGTAGCGAGGTTTGCTCGAAGCGATCGCCATGACGCAGACCTGTGCGGGACAGCCGCTGCATCAAACTGTTGAGTTCAGTAATCAGGTTGCTGGTTAAACGTCCACGATTCGCTTCGACCGCTTCCAGTGACGCATTGATGGCTTGCGCCAGCTCGATATGCTCGATTTGCTCAAAACGATCGGCAAAACGCAGCAGACGCTGATTGGCATCCTGAAATTCCGCCATATCTGTCGCAGACCACTCGCCCTGCTGCAGTCGCTGCCAAGCCTCAAGAATCTGACGTGCCTGATGAATGACTCGCTGAGCGAAGTGATGTTTGAGACGATCGCGATTTGGATCTGCTGGCTCGGTCATATCGGGCTACGTGTGTGTTCTCTGATAGATCACTGCTGGCGCTATGCTACCACCTACTTTCCGCCTAGCACGTACCCCAAGTCAAATAGTTGGCAACATTTAGATGACTGGACGGTTTTTGCCCCTCAACGCCCGGTTGTGGCGCTCCATTTCTCGGTTTTTGCAGGCAATGCTTCTCGCCCCGGCAGCAGACTTGGCATATCCCGCAGCCTGATCCACGGCTCATTCTGCCAATGAATAACGCTTAGCTCGCCATCCTGCCATTGCAGTCGTGCGGGCGTCGGGCTGTTGTGGTGTGAATGAAGGCGCGCGACGAACAGGGCGGGCATGACTTCGTGGGTGATCCACTGGCGCAACTGGCTGTTGGCCGGGTGATGGTGGTGGACCAGCAAGGCATACGCGGCAGACTCGCTGACCATGAGCATTTCCTGGGCTTCATCGTAGTAGTTCAGGTTCAGGGTGCAGCGCTGGTCGGGGTCGAGTTTGCGAACCAGACGGTTCTCAAGAAACAGGCCCATCAAGCGGCCCAGGTCACGGGCGCAGAACCAGGCTTGCTGCTCCATGATCAGGGCATGCAGGTGACGTTTCTGATGGGTGAAGCGTAGGGGTTCGAAAGGCGTGTCCATGCTGTCTGTCCTTGTTATTAGCTGAAGGCGTCGGGAGCTAAGAACACCCAATCTAGTGCCGGCATATTCCCCCGGAGGGTCTTTTATTAGCCGACTCCCGACATGACAGACGAACAGACGCATTAAACGGCTGCGCTAAGTGACCTTAGCGCAGGCGCAAAAAAACCGCTGTCTATCGTGGCGGGTGTACGGATTGTGAGTTCTTAGGCTCAGGGCCGGAATGATCAAAGAGCGGCCGTTTTGGGTCAATGGCCAATGCTGTAGGACATTTCTGCTTTTGTTGTGGTTGTTTCATAGGCAACAACACCAACCCCTGTAGGAGCTGCCGAAGGCTGCGATGGCGGATTTTCAGGAAGATTGCTTTCGCAGCCTTCGGCAGCTCCTACAGATTCTGTGTTTGCCGGGCGACTGCGGTGTGTCAGACACAATGCCATCGCTGCCTCGCGTTGCTCGTGAGCTCCTACAGGTGGGTGTTAACGTTTGGCGATTCAGATGAACCCCTCCAAAGCGATGGGATTTTATGTCCTGTATTGCTGCCAATAATTCCTCACCTATATTCCGTTTGGCATCGCGTTCTATCAGTTCTTTCTCAGTTAGGGGCATGACGTGCCTTAATCTTGCTTTCTGCTTTTGTCGTGGTCGTTTCGAGTGCGGCAAACACCAACCCCTGTAGGAGCTGCCGAAGGCTGCGATGGCGGTGTTTCAGGAGGATTGCGTTCGCAGCCTTCGGCTACTCCTACAGATTTTGCATTTGCTGGGTGACCATCCTCAACAAAACCTCCCACCCTGACATACCTGCAAAAGGCACCTTGCTGTAAGGTTGCGGTCAGAGCACTGAACCCCGTGATTGAAAGGACATAGCCATGCTGGATTGGAAGAACCGCGCAGGCAGCGCGAAAGAGCGCGTCGATGAACCGGCTTCGGTCAAGCGCCGCGGGTACCTGGGTGGGCTGTTTTACAGCCGTGCGCTGGGTGCCGTGGTTGCGATTTACCTGGTGGTCACCTTGCTGATCGGCTGGTACTGGAGCAGTGAACCGGCGTTGTTCCCCGTCCAGCAAAATGCTCAAGCTGCGGCCGAGCGTGAAGGCAAGCAGATGGTGATTGGCTACACCACTGTCGAAACCCTTAAGACCGTTGTAAACACTCTGCTTGAAAAGCGTGGCGGTTACCTGTCCAACGACCGCCTCCCGCCTGGTCTGTGGCTGGACAATATTCCTAGCTGGGAATACGGCGTGATGTTCCAGGTGCGAGACTTGAGCCGTGCCATGCGTAAGGATTTTTCCCGTTCGCAGTCGCAATCGGCTGAAGACGGTGATCTGGCCCGCGCTGAGCCGCTGTTCAACTTCAGCAACAACAGCTGGATTCTGCCTTCCAGTGAGTCCCAGTACCGCGAAGGTATTGCGGCACTGAATCGTTACGAAGCGCGTCTGTCCGACCCGAATTCAAAAACTGCGCTGTTCTATGCGCGTGCTGACAACCTCAGCAACTGGCTGGGCGACGTCAACACCCGTCTGGGCTCGCTGTCGCAGCGTCTTTCGGCCAGCGTTGGCCGTGTGAAACTCAACAGCACCTTGAAAACCGAAGCAATGGTTGCCGTGAAGCCGGGCGAAGTGCCGCAGGTTGACGAAGAAATCGTTGAGACGCCATGGCTGAAAATCGACGACGTGTTCTACGAAGCACGCGGTCAGGCTTGGGCGCTGTCGCACTTGCTGCGCGCCATCGAAGTTGATTTTGCCGACGTACTGGCCAAGAAAAACGCCACCGTCAGCGTGCGTCAGATCATTCGTGAGCTGGAAGCTTCCCAAGAACCGCTGTGGAGTCCGATGGTGCTCAACGGGAGCGCGTTCGGTGTGTTGTCTAACCACTCGCTGGTCATGGCTAACTATATTTCCCGCGCTAACGCCGCTGTGATCGACCTTCGTCAACTGCTGTCGCAGGGCTGATCGATGTCGTTCTCATCCACCGAGGCTGCGCACCGCGCCGCCTCGGACGCTGAACTGATCGCCTGGGTTGACGAGCTGGATCAGCCACTCGGGGGCATGGTCCGCTCGCAATTGCGTGAAGCCGGTCTGATCGGGCGTGGCACTTATATTCTGCTGTTCAATTCTGCAGGCGAGTTGTGCGTGCATCGCCGTACCCTGAGCAAAGCCATTTATCCCGGTTATTGGGACGTGGCGGCAGGCGGTATGGTGCAAGCAGACGAGAGCTACGCCGAGTCAGCTGCACGGGAGCTGGCCGAGGAATTGGGCGTCAGTGGCGTGCCTCTTACCGAGCATGAGCATTTTTTCTTCGACCAACCGGGCAACCGGCTTTGGTGCGCGGTGTTCTCGGCGGTCTGGGACGGGCCTTTGACGTTACAGCCCGAAGAGGTGCTGGAGGCGCATTTCATTCCTGTGGATGAAGCCCTGCGCGAAGCCGAACAAAAGCCGTATTGCCCGGACTCGGTGGCGGCGTTGAAGCGGTATCTCGAGAGTGGTCTGTAGTTCCTGCACAAGATTCTATGTCTGCCTGGATATTTCTTTGTGGTTGAACCAACGCTATCGCGAGCAAGCTCACTCCTACAGACGACCACAAACACCTGTAGGAGTGAGCTTGCTCGCGATAGCGTCGGCTCATGTCACATAGAATCTCAGACAAAACACAGTCATTTCCAAGGCGGCGAGTTGACGGCCACGTCGCAAATGTTGAGTAAATTGGCGCACATTGGCCCTTAGCAACGGGGCTTTTTGCCGTTACACTGCGCGACCTTTTCAAGCTGGCCGGGGTTTTCCGTCCAGCTGCGCTGCCCCTGCCTGAGTGGGGCTTCGCGGCCGACCCTTTATGGATGTCGACCAATCTTCAGTCCTCAACAAGAGGATTTGCGGTGGCTAAAAAAGCCTCATCCTTCGCCGCCCTGGGTGGCCTGGTATTTTCCACCGACGCGGGACGGCATTGTCCCGACTGTCGTCAGCCCGTTGATGCCTGCATCTGCAAACAGACGCTTATTCCCGAAGGGGATGGTATCGCCCGTGTGCGCCGCGAAAGCAAAGGCCGTGGCGGTAAAACGGTGACGACTATCACCGGCGTGCCATTGCCTGAAGACGGCCTCAAGGATCTGGCCAAAACCCTCAAGCAACGATGCGGCACCGGCGGAGCGCTCAAGGACGGGGTGATCGAGATTCAGGGCGATCACGTCGAACTGCTGTTGGCCGAGCTGATCAAGCAGGGCTTCAAGGCGAAGAAATCCGGCGGCTGATGGCACGGCGGACCGCATGCAAACTCTGGCTTGCATCGCGGGTCTATTCTCCATCAGTGCCTGGCACCAAACCGTCACTTGCACTCTTTACACTGCGCCCAGCCTGTCTATGGCTGGCGCTACCTGACTTTTTTATAGGGGACTTCGATGTCCGTACGACGCACACGTAAAGACGATGGCAGCCAATGGACCGTTGCGGACAGCCGCAGCGTCTACGGGATCCGCCATTGGGGCGCTGGTTATTTCGCGATCAACGAAGCGGGTCGTGTAGAAGTTCGTCCGAACGGGCCGGGCAGTTCGCCTATCGATCTTTACGAGCAGATCGACCACTTGCGCAAGAGCGGGCTGAGCCTGCCGCTGCTGGTGCGTTTTCCCGATATTCTGCAAGACCGCGTACGTCAGCTGACTGGCGCGTTCGACGCCAATATTGCGCGTCTGGAGTACCAGAGCCAGTACACCGCGCTGTACCCGATCAAGGTGAACCAGCAGGAGGCAGTGGTTGAAAACATCATCGCCACTCAGAACGTGTCCATCGGTCTGGAAGCCGGTTCCAAGCCGGAGCTGATGGCGGTGCTTGCACTGGCTCCGAAAGGCGGCACCATCGTGTGCAATGGTTACAAGGACCGTGAGTTCATCCGTCTGGCGCTGATGGGCCAGAAGCTGGGCCACAACGTGTTCATCGTGATCGAGAAAGAATCCGAAGTTGAACTGGTGATCGAAGAAGCCGCCGAGCTCAAAGTCGCGCCGCAGGTGGGCTTGCGTGTTCGTCTGTCGTCCCTGGCTTCCAGCAAATGGGCCGATACCGGTGGTGAAAAATCCAAGTTCGGTCTGTCCGCTGCACAGTTGCTGTCGGTCGTTGATCGCTTCCGCAAAGCGGGTCTGGATCAGGGCATCCGGTTGCTGCACTTCCATATGGGTTCGCAGATCGCCAACCTTGCTGACTATCAGCACGGTTTCAAGGAAGCGATTCGCTACTATGGCGAACTGCGCAACCTCGGCCTGCCGGTTGATCACATCGACGTGGGCGGCGGCCTGGGTGTCGATTACGACGGCACTCACTCGCGCAACGCCAGCTCCATCAACTACGACATGGACGATTACGCCGGTGTCGTCGTGGGCATGCTCAAAGAGTTCTGCGATGCGCAGGGCTTGCCGCACCCGCACATTTTCTCCGAAAGCGGCCGCTCGCTGACCGCTCACCATGCAATGCTGGTCATTCAGGTCACCGACGTCGAGAAGCACAACGACGAAGTCCCGGTGATCGAAGACAAGGAAAGCCTGCCGGAAACCCTGCAATGGCTGGTCGATCTGCTCGGCCCGACCGATATCGAAATGGTCACCGAAACCTACTGGCGCGCCACTCACTACATGAGTGACATCGCGACCCAGTACGCCGATGGCAAGATCTCCCTGCCGCAAAAAGCCTTGGGTGAGCAGTGCTACTTCGCCGTTTGCCGTCGCCTGCACAACTCGCTGAAAGCGCGTCAGCGTTCTCATCGTCAAGTGCTGGACGAACTCAACGACAAGCTGGCCGACAAGTACATCTGTAACTTCTCGGTATTCCAGAGTCTGCCGGATACCTGGGCCATTGATCAGGTGCTGCCGATTATTCCGCTGCACCGCCTGAACGAAGAGCCGCTGCGTCGTGCTGTGCTGCAAGACCTGACCTGCGACTCTGACGGCAAAATCAATCAGTACGTGGATGAGCAGAGCATCGAAACCAGCCTGCCGGTGCATGGCCTGAACGAAGGCGAAGACTATTTGCTGGGCGTGTTCCTGGTCGGCGCGTATCAGGAAATTCTGGGCGACATGCACAACCTGTTCGGTGATACCGACTCGGTGAACATCTACCAGAACCCGGACGGCAGCGTTTATTCCGCTGGCATCGAGACTCACGACACCATCGAAGACATGCTGCGCTACGTGCACTTGTCGCCGGAAGAACTGATGACCCATTACCGGGACAAAGTCGCCAGCGCCAAAATCACCCCGCGTGAACGCACTTACTTCCTGGACGCATTGCGGTTGGGGCTGACGCGGTCTTCTTACCTTTCCTCCTGATGTGACGTCGGGGCTAACTTGGCGGCTATCCTCTGAGTTGACCCCGGTCCTGTAGGAGCTCACCGAGGTTACGAGGCCAGCGATGGCGGTTTGTCTGACACTCCGCCATCGCTGGCCTCGTAACCTCGGTGAGCTCCTACAGGTCCAGCCTTTGCTGCACGACAGCGTGGCCTTCAAACTAGAGGGCTAAGTCTTCTGTAGCGCATTCGGGCATCGGTTACCTCTTCTCCGCTCCACTTTCCTATTCTTCTGTAGGCAACGTCCTATTCTTCTTTTCGCTCTCTACCCAGGGTGTCTTCTCGGCCAGAATCCACGGCCGAGTCCCCGTAGAGAACCCGTCCATGTCTGGCCCCGCTGTCGTCCATCACTTCAATCTGGATATCGCCCCTCTGTTTCGGCGGTTGCAGGTGCTGTCGTTCACCGGTACTGAGGCCATCAGCGAGCCCTTTGTCTTTGAGCTGGAAGTGCTGATCGACGAACCGTATCTGGATCAGCAAAGCCTGATGTATCGCGCTGCTTTCCTGAGTTTTCAAGACGACAAAACCGGTGTGCACGGGCAGATTCACAGCGTCATGCGCAGCCACTTCAAACCTGGTCCCGCGTGTTATCGCCTGTCCATCGGGCCTCGCCTTGCGTGCCTGGGGCAGCGTTATACGCCGCGGGTGTTTCAGCAAATGAGTACGCCACAGATCATCAGTCGGTTGCTGATGGAACATGGTATACGCGAAGACAGCTACCGCTTTGATCTGCGGGCCGAGTACCAAGAGCGCGACTTCTGCGCGCAGTACCGGGAATCCGATTTGCAACTGCTGCAGCGGTTATGCGCGGAAGAGGGCATTCACTACCATTTTCACCATTCCAGAAAAGGCCATGAGCTGGTCTTTGGCGATGGCTTGCGGGTGTTTCGTCGTACCTCGACAGCCAACTATCAGCAGGTGCCAATGCAGGCTGGCGTTATCCGTTTTGCAGTGACGGAAGGTGGCGAGCAATCGGATCGCACGCGCCAGAAGGGCGAAGGTGAAAGCACGCTGCCCTTTGTTTCGGCAGGACACTTGCTACCGCTCATGGGGCTGCCGCAGGAAGAACTGAATCATCTGTGGCTGGTGACGGGCGTGGTGCACCGCGGCTTTGATCCCCGGCAACTGAGCAGCGTGACCACCGTCCAGAAGGGGATGTATATCAATCATTTTCAGGTCGCGCCGTGGGAGTCGGGTTTCAAACCGCCGCCTCTGCCGCGAGCCTGTGTTGCGGCGGTCCAGTGCGCTTATGTCATCGGCGCGGCAGATGAGCTTGTCAGCGCTGACTCCAAAGGACGGGTCAATGTGCAATTTGACTGGAGCTATCCAGGGCAGGGCGGTGAGGGCGGTGACTGTTGGTTGCCGGTGGCTGCGCATCTGAGCAAGACCTTGCGTGGCGGCATGCCGGTGGTGGTGAGTTTTATCGAGGGTGATATGGATCGGCCACTGATCAGCGCCTGCGTGTGGCAATCCACGGATGCCATCGCCGATCCACCGCAAGCGTCATCGCCGCCTGAAAAGCTTGAGGTGAATCTGGGGCCCATGACAACTGTAGGTGACAGGTCATGGATCCAGATCGAAGGCGGCTCGCGGATCAGCTATCAGCAAGGCTGCGAATTGTCCTTCACCGTCGGCGACAGTACGCTGAGCATCGACGGCGCAGGGGTAAAGCTGAGCAGCCCGCAAATTCTGCTGACCGCCGGGGTCAGGCCTGATGCTGATCCGGAGCGCTGAACCAGGCCCCGCGCTTGCTCAATTGCCAAGTCACGAACCCCAGGGTCAGCGCCCGCAGCAGCATGAAGAGCAGCAGGGTCAGCCACAGGCCATGGTTGCCGAAGCTTTGCAGCCCATAGGCAAAAGGTGCAACCAGCAGCATATTGACCAGCATGGTGTTGCGCATTTCACGGGCGCGGGTCGCACCAATGAACAAGCCGTCGAGCAGGTAGCTCCAGACCGCCAGCAAGGGCAGCGCGGCCAGATAGGGCAAGTAGATAAACGCTGTCTCGCGCACTTCAACGATATCTGTCTGCAGGCTGATGAACAGATGGCCTGCGACCATGAACAGCAACGCGAACGCTATGCTGGCGATCAACGACCAACCTCCGGCGACCGTCAGCGAGCGGCGCAATGCGAGCTTGTTTTTGGCCCCGATGGCGTGCCCGCACAGCGCCTCAACTGCATGGGCCAGCCCGTCCAGCGCGTGTGCGGTCAGCAGCAGGCCGTTGAGCAGCAGCGCATTGGCGGCCACCGTGGCATCGCCAAGCCGTGCGCCCTGGACAGTAATCAGAAAAAACACCGATTGCAGCACCAGGCTGCGGATGAAGATATCGCGGTTCACGGACAGTAATGGCCGCCAGTTTTCCCAGCGCTTGAGGGCGGGCCACAGCACCTGGCCCGGCCAGGCGAGCAGGGTTTTCCGGGTCAGTGCCAGACCGAGCAGCGCGCCGGTCCACTCGGCTACGACCGAAGCACGGGCCGATCCGACCACGCCCCAGTCCAGCCCAAGTACGAACCAAAGGTTCAGGGCGATGTTGACCAGGTTGGTGGTTAACAGAATCATCAATGGTGCGCGAGCATTCTGTGTGCCTAGAAACCAGCCGACCAGTGCGTAACCGGCCAAGGCTGCGGGCAAGCCCAGAAGCCGGGTGTGGAAGAACGCTTCAGTCAGTTGTTGCAGGTCGGCGGATGGCTGCATGAGGCTCAAAGCCAGATGGCTGAACGGCAGGCCAATCACGCCGAGCAATAGCGCCAGCCCCATCGCCAGCAACAGGCCTTGCAGCAGGATCTGACGTAACGCCGAACCGTCATTGCGCCCGGCAGCCTGGGAGGCAAAGCCGGTAGTGCCCATTCGCAGGAAGCCCATGCTCCAGGCGAGAAAGGTGTACAGCGTCGCACCCACGGCCACGGCACCCAGTTGATGGGCGTGGGGCAGATGGCCAATTACCGCGCTGTCGACCAGCGCCACCAGCGGTACGGAGATATTCGACAGAATCATCGGTGCGGCCAGCGCCCAGACGTTGCGATGGGTCGCGCGGTCGCGCCAGTCGTTGAGCAGGTTTGACATGAAAGCTCCCGGACAAGGCGGGCATTGTAGAGTGAACCGAGCCCCAAAAGGTGGTTGAGTGACACAGCGCCAGCCGGTACAGACTGTGTGAAAACCCTCAGACAAAAACAAACTGCGCGCGCTCACGTGAAATCTTTAAAAGTTTGTGTGGGTCACAGACCTCAAACTCACGTAGGAGCGCGGTTTTTTGAGCGTTTTTTAGCCAGCTAATTGGCTCGTGAGGTTTTCACACAGCCTGGGTAGGAGCGAACTTGTTCGCGAGGCGTCATGCCTGACTCACTGCGTAAACCCTTTCGCCAACAAGTTGCCTCCTGCCTGACACGGCACCAACCCTCTCGCAGGCAAGCACCGCCCCACACTGAAGCCTGCGACCCTACAATCTCTGTCCTCTTTTCCTACGCAGCCCCCTGAGAACAAAGTCTCAAACCGGCTGTCTATTCTCGCGCTCTGACCTCTGCGGTCATTTGCCTGCTATATAGTTACCCTCTCTCAACCTGCCCCGATGAGTGCCCCATGTTTAACAAAGGACTGTTTCTGGCTTGCGCGCTTGTGCTGCTGAGCGCCTGTGATTCTTCTGCTCCGGACAAACCTGCCCCGGCTTCACAGCCTGTCGCGGTGGAGTCGAGCAAGCCCAAGCCAGCGGTGGATCTTCCCGCGTTGAGCAAACGTTACGAGGGCCGCGACCTTACCGTCGTGGACGTTTCGGAGATTCAGGTGGACGGAGCGAGCACCTTGTCGGTGAGCTTTTCCGTGCCACTGGACCCAGAGCAGAAGTTCGCTGAAAAACTGCATCTGGTGGACAGCAAGAATGGCAAGGTCGACGGCGCATGGGAGCTGTCCGACAACCTCATGGAACTGCGTCTGCGGCATCTGGAACCCAAGCGCAAACTGGTTCTGACCATTGATGCCGGTCTCGTCGGCGTCAACAAGGCGAAACTCGCAGCGGAACTCATCAGCCGCCTGGAGACCGCCGACCTGCAACCGACCGTCGGTTTCGCCAGCCGTGGCAGCCTGTTGCCGACTCGCCTGGCTGAGGGTTTGCCGGTCATCGCGCTGAACGTCGACAAGGTCAATGTCGAGTTCTTCCGGGTCAAGCCCGATGCGTTGCCAGCCTTTCTCAGTAGCTGGCGCGGCGGATCGAGCATCGAGTATTACGAATCCAAAGAGCTATTGGACAAGGCCGATCTGGTTTACGAAGGCCGCTTCGACCTGAACCCGGCGCGCAACACCCGGGAAACCCTGTTGTTGCCGATTGCCGGGATCAAAGCGCTGCAAGGCCCAGGGGTTTATCTGGCGGTGATGCGCGCTTCTGGCACTTACACCTACGCCAATCCCGCCACCCTGTTCACCCTCAGCGACATCGGTTTGTCGGTGCATCGCTACGCCAACCGTCTGGATGCGTTCACCCAAGCCCTGGAGGGCGGCAAAGCCCTGAGCGGAGTAGAGCTGGAGCTTTACGACAGCAATGGCAAAGTTGTGGGGCAGGCGAAAACCGATTCCTCCGGCCATGCCGAATTACCGCTGCCGGCCAAGGCTGCCGTGCTGCTGGCGCATAAAGACGAGCAGACGAGCATGTTGCGTCTGGACAGCTCGGCGCTGGATCTGGCCGAGTTCGACATCACCGGGCCGCAAGCCCACCCTTTGCAGTTCTTCATCTTTGGCCCACGGGACTTGTATCGCCCGGGGGAAACCGTGCTGCTTAACGGCTTGCTGCGCGATAACGACGGCAAAGACGTAAAACCACAACCGATTACCGTCGAAGTACGTCGACCAGACGAGCAAGTCAGCCGCAAGTTTGTCTGGGAGGCAGACAAGTCGGGCTTGTATCAATATCAGCTGCAATTGGCAGACGAGGCCCCAACAGGGCGCTGGCAACTGGTGTTCGACCTGGGTGACGGCAAGCCTCAGCTGTATGAATTTCAGGTCGAGGACTTCCTGCCGGAACGACTGGCGCTGGAAATCAAAGGCAGCGAAACACCCATCGCAACGACCGACAACGCGGTATTCGATATCACTGGTCGTTACCTCTACGGTGCTCCGGCGTCTGGCAATAACCTGACCGGTTTGCTCTATGTGAGGCCGTTGCGTGACGCGGTGCCGGGCTTGCCGGGTTATCAGTTTGGTTCGATTACCGAGCCGGAGCTCAAGCAGGATCTGGAGATCGAAGCCAGCACCCTGGACGCACAGGGCAAGTTGAGCCTGGATGTTGAAAGCACATGGTCGAACGCGAAATCGCCGGTGCAGTTGATCCTGCAAGCCAGCCTGCAAGAGTCCGGTGGACGGCCGATCACTCGGCGTCTGGTGCAGCCGGTGTGGCCTGCGGAGCAGATGCCGGGCCTGCGCCCTTTGTTTGGCAGCAGTCCGGGCGGTAACGATGAATACGATGAAGCCAGCGGCATGCCCCAGACCGATGGCGATGGCCCGGTTGAGTTCGAAGTACTGGTCGCCGACTACGCAGGTAACAAGCTGGCCGCCGATAACGTCAAAGTCCGGCTGGTTCGTGAGCGTCGTGACTACTACTGGAACTACTCGGACAGCGAAGGCTGGAGTTATCACTTCAACGAGAAATTCCTCAATCTCAACGAAGAAACCATCAACATCAAGCAAGGCTCAACCGCCAAGGTCACGTTCCCGGTGGAGTGGGGCCCGTATCGGGTTGAAGTCGAAGATCCTCAAACCGGCTTGATCAGCAGCCTGCGTTTCTGGGCGGGTTATCGCTGGCAGGACAACGCTGAAGGCGGTGCGGTGCGTCCCGATCAGGTCAAGCTGGCGCTGGATAAGCCGGGTTACAACGATGGTGACACGGCCAAAGTAACGGTCACGCCGCCTGCAGCAGGCAAAGGCTACTTGCTGGTTGAGTCCAGCGACGGGCCGTTGTGGTGGCGGGAGATAGACGTGCCTGCCGAGGGCAAGACTTTCGAAGTGCCGCTGGACAAGCAATGGGCGCGGCATGATTTGTACGTGAGTGCACTGGTGGTTCGTCCCGGTGAGCGCAAGGCAAACGTCACGCCTAAACGTGCCGTCGGCGTGCTGCATCTGCCGCTGGATCGCTCGCCACGCAAGCTGGCGCTGACCGTGACTGCTCCGGAAAAAATGCGCCCCAAACAGCCATTGAAACTCAAGGTTGCGGCGAAAAATGCCGATGGCAGCGTGCCGAAAGAAGTCCACGTGCTGGTGTCTGCGGTGGACGTGGGCATCCTCAATATCACCCGTTACTCCACGCCGGATCCATTCGCCAGTCTGTTTGGTCGCAAAGAGTACGGTGCGGATCAACTGGATGTTTACGGGCAACTGATCGAAGCCGGTCGCAACCGCCTGGCAAGTCTGGCCTTCGGTGGTGACGCCCTGGCGAAGGGCGGCAAGCGTCCTGATACCTCGGTGACGATCGTGGCTCTGCAAAGCGCGCCAGTGACGCTCAACGAGCAGGGCGAAGGTGAAGTCAGCGTCGACATCCCGGACTTCAACGGTGAGTTGCGCATCATGGCGCAGGCCTGGACCGGTGAGCGCTATGGCATGGCCGAAGCGAAAACCGTGGTGGCCGCACCGATTATTGCCGAGCTGTCGGCACCGCGTTTCCTTGCCGGTGGTGATCAGACCACGGTAGCGCTGGACCTCTCGAATCTGTCCGGTCAGGCACAGAAACTCACGGTGCAAGCCACCGCTGAAGGTCAGTTGAGCCTCGCCAATGGCGCGCTCAGCCAGAGCGTGCAACTGGCCCAGGGTCAACGTACAACGTTACGCATTCCGGTGCGCGCCGAGGGCGGGCTGGGGCAGGGCAAGTTCAAAGTCGTGGTAAACGGCTTGGTGTTACCGGGCGAAAATCTGCCGCCGTTCTCCCGCGAGTGGACTATCGGCGTGCGTCCGGTTTATCCAGCGATGCTCAAGCATTACCGTACAACGCTGAACGAGCAGCCGTGGAGCCTGCCTGAAGGCGCGCTTGATGCGTTCGAACCTGCCGGTCGCGAAGCCATGCTGTCAGTGTCGAGCCGTCCGCCGCTTAATCTGGGTGAGCAGATTCGCGCCCTGGAAGCCTACCCTTATGGCTGCCTCGAACAGACCGCCAGCGGGCTTTATCCTTCGCTCTATGCGGATGCCGCCACTCTAAAACGCCTGGGTATAAAGGGCGAAGCCGACGCGGTGCGCAAGCGCAAGGTCGAGCTGGGCATCGAGCGGCTGCTGGGCATGCAGCGGCATAACGGCAGCTTTGGGCTATGGAATGCTGATGGTGAGGAAGAATACTGGCTGACGGCTTACGTCACCGACTTCCTGCTGCGTGCCCGTGATCAGGGTTTTGCAGTGCCGCCTGATGCGCTGAAAAAAGCCAACGAGCGCTTGCTGCGTTATCTGCAGGAGCGTAACCAGATCGAAGTCAGTTACAGCCAGAACGCCGAGCACACACGTTTTGCCGTGCAGGCTTACGCAGGACTGGTGTTGTCCCGTAGTCAGCAAGCTCCGCTGGGCGCCTTGCGCAGTCTGTTTGATCGTCGCACCGATGCCCGCTCCGGTTTACCGCTTGTGCAACTGTCGGTAGCGCTGGAGAAGATGGGCGACAAGCCGCGTGCTGATCAAGCCATGCTGGCGGGGCTGGCAGCAGGCCGCAAAGGCAACGAATGGCTGGCTGATTACGGCAGTCCGTTGCGTGATCAGGCGTTGATCCTGGCGCTGCTTGAGGAAAACAATCTGGCCGCTGACAAGCGCGACCAGCGCCTGTTTGCCCTGGCCGATGAAGTGGCCGCAAGCCGCTATCTGTCCACCCAGGAGCGCAATGCGCTGTTCCTCGCGGGACGCGATCTGTTGGGCAAGCCGGAAAGCAAATGGACTGCGACGCTTCATGCGGGCGCTGAAAGTCGCGAGCTGAGTAACGAGCAGCCAGGCCTGAAGCTTGACGGGCCACTGCTGGCTTCGCCGATGTCGGTACAGAATCAGGGCAGTGCGACGCTTTATCAGCAACTGACGCTGTCGGGTTATCCAACTCAGGCACCGGTGGCTGGAGGCGAGAACCTTAGTATCCGTCGCGAGTACCTTGGCCTTGATGGCGAACCTGCCAACCTCAACGCGTTGAAAAGCGGCCAGCTATTGCTGGTGCACATCGAGGTCAAAGCCCAGCAACGGGTTCCTGATGCACTGGTCGTGGACCTGCTGCCTGCCGGGCTTGAGCTGGAAAACCAGAATCTGGCGCAAAGCGCTGCCAGCCTGGAAGACGCCAGCGAGTCCGTGAAAGAGTGGCGTCAGTCGATGGAGAATGCCGGTATCAAACATCAGGAATACCGCGGTGACCGCTTCGTTGCTGCGCTGGATTTGAACGGCTACAACACGGTGCACCTGTTGTATCTGGCTCGTGCCGTAACGCCGGGTATCTACCGTGTACCGCCGCCGCAAGTGGAGTCGATGTATCGGCCGAACTGGCAGGCGCTGGGTGAAGCGGCGGCGCAGATGGTGGTGAAGGGTAAGTAAGTACGCAAATCCCGGTAGGAGCGCGCTTGCCCGCGACGGCGTCAGATCAGTCAATAAGTTTTCGCCTGATATGCCGCAATCGCGGGCAAGCGCGCTCCTACAGGTTAGGGCGCATCAATGAATAATCCAGCTCAGCAACCACAGGCCCAGCACCAGCCAGATGATGCCCATGATGATTGAAGCGCGCATAAAGGCGCGGATCGCCGAGTACAGGAACAGCAAACCGACGATCAACGCCAGGATGCTGACCAGTGAAGTATCCATGCCCAAAGTGCGGGACAACCCATCAACAAAATTTCCGCCTGCGCTGGCGAAGAGATTGAAGAACCATTCCAGTCCATCGACGATAAAGCGGATGACCGCGCCGAGCGCCTGGCCCAGCCATTCGAAAAAGCTTTCTACCTGCATATGTGCGTCCTGATGAAGGTCATGGGAAAAGGCGACTGTTCGCTTTGGCTATCAATTGGCACGGCGAGTTCCGTGGAGTGTAAGGGCGTTTTGCCTTGAAACAGGGAATATTGTCACGATTCTTCAAGCGCAGATCCTCTGTAGGAGTGAACTTGTTCGCGAGAGGGCAGTTGGGCTCTGCATCTCCATCGGCTATTCCAAAGTCCTCGCGAACAAGTTCACTCCTACAGGGGCTGCGTTGGCTTTTCGGCAGCGTGCTGCTGATCATCACCCTGATCTGGCTCGCCGACCGCCTCTGGCCGCTGCCATTACCCAAGGACGATCTGGCCCGCGTGGTGCTGGCCGAAGACGGGACGCCGCTTTGGCGTTTCGCCGATGCAGACGGGGTATGGCGTTATCCGGTGTCGATCAATCAGGTATCGCCGTATTACATCGAAGCATTGCTGACTTACGAAGATCGCTGGTTTTACAGCCATCCCGGGGTCAATCCGCTCTCGCTGGTGCGGGCGACGTGGCAGAACCTCAAGGGGGCGCGGGTAGTGTCGGGCGGCAGTACGTTGTCGATGCAGGTCGCGCGGTTGCTCGACCCGCATGCGCGTACCTTGCCCGGCAAGGTGCGACAACTGTGGCGCACGATGCAGCTGGAATGGCACCTGTCCAAGGATGAGATTCTTGCCATCTATCTCAATCGCGCGCCGTTTGGCGGCACGTTGCAGGGTGTTGCCGCCGCCAGTTGGGCCTATCTGGGCAAGTCTCCGCAACAATTGACCCGCTCCGAAGCGGCGATGCTGGCGGTGTTGCCCCAAGCGCCGAGTCGCCTGCGGCCTGATCGTCATCCACAACGGGCGCAACTTGCACGGGACAAGGTCCTCAAACGTCTGGCGCAATTTCAGGTCTGGCCGCAACGGGCAGTAGATGAGGCTCTGGAGGAGCCGTTATTGCTGGCCCCGCGTCAGGAGCCAAGCCTCGCTCCACTGCTGGCGCGGCGTTTGAACCGGCCCGACAGCCCGCCGTTGATTCGCACTACGCTGGATGCCGGACTACAGCGTCGTCTTGAAGATCTGCTGCTGGGCTGGCGTGCCCGATTGCCGGAGCGCACCTCGGCGGCGATCCTGGTGGTCGAGGCGCAAAACATGGCGGTACGCGCATACGTTGGTTCGGTGGACATCAACGATGCCAAACGTTTTGGCCATGTGGACATGATCAGCGCCCTGCGTTCGCCTGGTTCGACCCTCAAACCGTTCCTTTACGGGCTGTCGATGGATGCGGGGCTGATCCATTCGGAATCCCTGATGCAGGACGTACCACGCCATTACGGTGATTACCGGCCAGGTAATTTTGCGGCGGGGTTCAGCGGGGCGGTGGCCGCCAGTTCAGCGTTGTCGATGTCCCTCAACTTGCCCGCGGTACAACTACTGGAAGCCTACGGACCGAAACGTTTTGCCGCCGAGTTGCGCAACGGCGGCGTGCCGTTGACCCTGCCGCCGCTGGCCGAACCCAATCTGGCGATGATCCTCGGCGGCGTTGGTAGCCGTCTGGAAGACCTGGTCGGTGGTTACAGCGCTTTCGCGCGGGGCGGGCGCAGCTCTGATATCCGCTTGCAACCCGATGCGCCGCTGCGGGAACGACGCATGATGTCACCGGGCGCTGCGTGGGTTATTCGCAAGATCCTCAGTGGCCAGTCGCGCCCGGATCTCGATCCTCATGCAGAGCTGGTGCAGCGGCCACAGCTGGCCTGGAAGACCGGGACCAGTTACGGTTTTCGTGACGCCTGGGCCATTGGTGTCGGGCCGCGTTTTCTGGTCGGGGTGTGGATCGGTCGTCCCGACGGCACGCCGGTGCCGGGGCAGTTTGGCCTCGCTTCGGCCGCGCCGTTGATGCTGCAGGTTCATGACGTGCTGGCCAATAGAGACAGTCAGCGAGGTATCACCGCGCCGATTCAGCCAGTCCCGTCGAGCGTGGGCGTGGCAGCGATCTGTTGGCCGTTGGGCCAGCCCATGAGCAAGAACGATCCGAACTGTCGCAGACAGCGGTTTGCCTGGACGCTGGAAGGCACCACGCCGCCAACCCTGCAGGCCATTGATCAGCCGTTGGGTCTGGGACTGCAGGAAAAAATCTGGGTCAATACTCAGGGCTTGCGGGTTGGGGCGGGTTGTCCAGGGGCGAAGGCGCAGGATCTGATTCTATGGCCCGCCGCCCTGGAACCCTGGCTGGCGCGTGAGGAACGCCGGGAAGCACGCTTGCCCGCAGTCGATCCCACATGCCCGCCTCAAGGTCTGAATCTGGCACCGCCCCTGTCGATCGTCGGCGTTCGCGAGGGCGATCATCTACGTTTGCCTGCTGGCAGTCGGCAGGCGTTACGCCTGAATCTTTCCGCCTTGGGCGGCAGTGGTCGTCGCTGGTGGTTTGTCGATGGCGTGCCGATGGCCGACACCGACAATCAGGCCCATTTCAGCCCGACCCTCACACGCCTCGGTCGTTATGAGCTAAGCGTGCTGGATGAAAGCGGTCAGACTGCACGGGTTGTTTTTGATACCGTCGATTGAGCGACAGACATCAATGAGCCGTGTCCCGTTGCCGACTTGCCCCGCTCGGCGACATGGCCAATGCCAGTTGCGTACGGTTATGCATGTGGGTCAGGCGCAGCACTTGCGACACGTACAGTTTGACGGTGTTCTCAGTGATGCCCAGCTTGCAGCCGATCTGATAGTTGGTATGACCTTTGGCGACCAGCTTCGCCACGTCTTGCTGGCGAGGGGAGAGGGGGGCGAAGAGCATCGACAGGTCCATCTCGCTCTCGGCGTCTTCCTCGGCACTGGCAGTGGTCAGTAGCGGACGACGGAGCTGGTCCAGATCTTCATAAAGACCATCAATGGAGGCGGCAAGAAACCGCAGCTTTTCATTGAGTTCACCCAGTTGGCGGTAGCTCTTTTGCCGTTCATGCAGCACGGCTTCCTGGCGCTGGACGCCTTCGAGCACCTCACGGAGATTCACCGGTTTCTGAAAGTAATCAGCAACGCCGGCACGCAGCGCTTTGATCACATCCTGTTTGTCGTCGTTAACGGTCAGGACGATGGTTTCGAATACCCGCTTTTTACCGGCGGCCAGCTTGAGCGCCTGAACCAGCTCAAGGCCGTCGGGCGCTTGCATGTGCTGCTCGCAAAGGACGATGCCGATTGCAGGATCGTTGCGAAATTGTTCGAGTGCTTCTTTGCTTGAATAACTGCCAGTGCATTCGTAGCCGTTGCTTTGTAGAAAACCGCTTAGCTCGTTTACAACGGAAGGCTGGTCGTCGACGACTAGTACTTTCACTGAAGAATTTATGTTCACGCGCTACTCCCTGTCTGCGAAATACAAAGCGTTGTCAAAGTCAAAACTCACGCTTTATCGGTACGATCTAAGGTCACGTGTTCCCTGAGACCTTTACTACCGTAGTCAGACTTTCGCGTTATGTACATAGTGTTAAGCATTGTTTGCGACTAGTGGGCGGCTTCTTTGGGGGCATTGGCGAATGCGTATGCTTCCAGGTAACACGGACCCTGTAGGAGTGAGCTTGCTCGCGATTTGGTTTTCTGATTGAAGAATTTATCGCCGGAACTGACGCGATCGCGAGCAAGCTCACTCCTACAGGCCCGGTGTGGAGCGCACTATTGCGATATTGAAGCCGAAAGTTTGCCGTCTGCAGTCGACGTATTTGAGCGTTAAAAAAGTTTTTTGACGTTTAATCGTTTTTCGAGCACGGGAAGATTTAACGTATTGAAGTCGCAGGTACTTACTTCTTATACCTATTTAAAAAGGGGCCATTATTGTCGGCCCCTCAACTAACGACCGCCATTTAACGGGGCGGATATTGCTCCAGAATCTTCGCCACTGTCTGGCGAATAGCCGTTTCACGAGCATTTGGGGCGTTGTCCTGATTGAGGATGCGCTCCGTGCTGCCGCGCCAGACCAGCTTGCCGTCCTTGCCGTCGAACAGGTCGATCTGCAGGGTTGTGACCTTGTAGTCCACGCTGCGGGTTTCGGTCATCGGTGCGTTCCAGTAACCGTAACCTCCCCAAGGGCCCCAGCCTCCGCCGTAATTGGTACTGACCAGTTGCTGGCGGTTTTCCATGATCAGCCAGGCTTGCACCTTCAGATCACCATTGGCACCTGCCGGGGCCATGCGCAAGCCGCGCTGGTCGAGCTGTTCGCCAATCGACTGGCGAATACGCTGGTCGGTGAGATCGCTCTTGATCCGTGGGTCATCAGGCTGGTACTGCACGCCGGGCTCCTTCCAGCTCCAGCTGCGGTAGCCGCCAAAATCACGACTGGCGTCGAAGTCACGATTGATCTGGTTGGTTTGGCAGGCGCTGAGCAGCACCAGCAGGGACAGCAGAGCAAGGCGGCGAAACATGGCAGTTCTCCGAAGATGTCAGGAAGGAGGATACGCGCTCAATGCTTTTTGCACAGCCTGCCGCAGGGCCTCGGATCGATCCGATTGATCGCCGCGGTTTTGCGTCTCTGCGCTGGCGCTCCACACAGGCTGGCCGTCGCGGGCGTCGAACAGGCTGATGCTGACGACGACTACCTGTTCCTGATAAGTGCGCACGATCGGCACGCTGGCATAACCGCCATAGCGGTTGCCGTATGGGCCGCGGCCATAGCCGATTCCGCTGCCGCCATAGTAGGGATCGGAATAGTCGTCACGCACCTGACGGGTGCGGGTTTCCATGCGGGTTTGCGCACTGACTTGCAGGTCTGCAGGTTGCGTGCTGTTGGCCGGGCGCAGACCGCGCTGATCCAGGCCATTGCTGACCGCCTCGGCGATTTGCGCCGAATCAGCCCAGGCAGAGCCGCCGGGCAGTTGGTTGTTGCGCCAGGTCCAGTTGCGATAGCGCCCGTAGTCCCGTGGTGCTGCCGGGTACGCGCTCATGTCCACGGCATTGGCCGCGTGAGCGGGGGCAGGGGGCAGTGGTCTGGAATCTGCGCGATACGGGTTATCGCTCTGGCACGCAGCCAGACCGAGGAAAAGAGGAATCAAAGCAAGGCGGCGTTTCATCATGGCCTCCGCAAAGTGGCCTTCTGAGACAGGAAACGGAGATCAGCAACGCCGGACTGCCTGTGATCACCCCGGCGCTTGGCGAGAATCAGAGCGGGCGACACACCCAATGCAGGTAACGACCCAACCCTGCATAGGCGGGATGCCGACGGTGAGCCAGTTCCATTTCCAGCAAGTCCACGAGTTCGGCCCGAGCCTGAAACTCCACCGGCATGTAGTCGTGAAACACTCTGACACCGCTCTGGGTTTCGACACGCCAAAGGCGTTCAAGTTGCGCCGCCAATTCCCGCGGATCAAGAGGCTCTTGCGGGGTCAGGCTTTGTTTCTCGCCCGCCATGTCGTTCTTGCGCATTTTCTTGAAGTGGCCTTTGAGCAGGTTGCGATAGATCAGCGCGTCGCGGTTATAAAACGCGAGGGACAGCCAGCCATCGGCTTTGGTCAACTGACGCAGCACCGGGAGAATCGTGTGCGGCTCGGCCAGCCATTCCAGCACGGCGTGACACAGCACCAGATCATAGGGCTCATGCAGTTGATCCGAGAGTTCCTGCCAGGGCGCCTGAATGAACGTAGCGGTCTGGCCTGCGTCGGCGAATCGCTGGCGCGCACCTTCAAGCATGGGGGCGGCCGGTTCGGCGAGCGTCACGTCATGGCCGCGCTCCGCCAGCCACAACGACATGTGGCCCAGCCCGGCACCGATATCCAGCACGCGCAACGGGCGTTCGGGCAGCGCTTCGGTCAGGTCAGCCTGTAGGACCGCGAGGCGAATCGCACCCTTGGCACCGCCGTAGATTTTTTCGGCGAATCGGGTCGCCAGTTGATCGAAGTGACGATCACTCATTTGGCAAACCTGCGTTCACTGTCAGCCAGCTTGCTGCGAACCACGGTGTCCATGTCGATGCCCAGTTCGCTGCACAACAGCAGTAAATAAAGAATGATATCGCCCACTTCCTGACCGGCATGTTCCAGCTTCTCGGGCGGCAACTGGCGGGACTGGTCTTCGGTCAGCCACTGGAAGATTTCCACCAGCTCGGACATCTCCACGCTGGCGGCCATGGTCAGGTTCTTGGGGCTGTGAAACTGCTTCCAGTCGTTCTGATCGCGGATGCGGTGCAGGCGTTGGGTGAGTTCTTCGAGGTTCATGGGGTGTCCTGAATCATTGTGTTGTGTCCGTCGCCGTGCGGTCGTGCATCTGGCCGGGAACCTGTGGGAGCTGGGCTTGCCCGCGATAGGGCTGCACGCGGTTCACTTTAGATCGAGTCCAGCCCTATCGCGGGCAAGCCCAGCTCCCACAGGGGAATTGTGTTGAGTCTCCTTCAACCATTCCAGAACCCCAAGCCCCGCAGCCTTGCCGCTGGCGAAGCATGCGGTAAGCAGGTAACCGCCGGTTGGCGCTTCCCAGTCGAGCATTTCTCCGGCGCAGAATACGCCAGGTAACTGCTTGAGCATCAGGCGCTGGTCCATGGCTTCAAAGGTTACACCGCCTGCGGTACTGATGGCTTCGTCCAGTGGGCGCGCTTTGATCACGGTCAGCGGCAAGGCTTTCAAGGCCCGGCTCAGTTGAGCGGGATCATCGAAAGCCTCACGCGGAGCCAGTTCGCGCAACAAGGCGGCTTTGACGCCATCGATACCCAACTGGCTGTGCAAGTGTTTGGACATGGAACGTGAGCCCCGGGGTTTTTCCAGGGCTTTCTGAATGGCTGGAGACGCCTTGCCCGGTAGCAGGTCGATCAGGACGGTGGAAGAACCCTGCTGATTAATTTCTTCACGAATCTGCGCCGAAAGGGCATAGATCAGGCTGCCTTCTACGCCGTTGTCGGTAATCACGCATTCACCCATGCGAGGTGTCTGGCCGTGCATGCCGATGCCGATATTTTTCAACGGTGCACCGGCGAACTTGCTGCGCAGCAACTCGCTCCAGCCAGCCACTTCGAAACCGCAGTTGGCGACTTGAAGTGTCTTGAGATCAACGCCACGCTCGGCCAGCAGCGGCCACCATGCGCCGTCAGAGCCCAACCTTGACCAGCTTGCGCCGCCCAGTGCCAGCAACACGGCATCTGGGTTCAGGGCTATTTCGCCTTCGGGGCGAGCGATGCGTATGTTGCCTGCGATATCCCAGCCGAGCCAGCGATGCCTCGTGTGGATCGTGACGCCGCTCTCACGCAAGCGTTTGAGCCAGGCACGTAGCAGTGGCGCGGCCTTCATGTCGGTAGGGAAGACCCGGCCCGAGCTGCCGATGAAGGTTTCGATACCGAGGCCGTGAATCCATTCGCACAGATCATCCGCGCCAAACCCGCGCAGCAGCGGAGCGACATTGCCGGAGCGTTCGGCATAGCGGGAAAGGAAGGCCGGGTAAGGCTCGGAATGGGTAATGTTCATGCCGCCGACGCCCGCCAGCAGAAACTTGCGCCCCACTGAGGGCATGCCGTCATACAGATCGACTTTGATGCCAGCCTGACTCAACACTTCGGCCGCCATCAAACCAGCGGGGCCGCCGCCGATGATGGCGACTGAGGGAGTGGTGGTCGGGGTGATGTCAGTCATGGCGTGGTGCGTGTCTATGCGGTTTGGTGGGGCATTCTAACCGAGAATTGTCCTCGAGCTTTTGCGGTGTCAGACCATCACTCTTCGCGAATGAATTCGCTCCCACGGGGATTGCGTATTTCACCTGTGGGAGCGAATTCATTCGCGAAGGCGTCGGTTCAGGCGATGACATTCACAACCCCTCTGACACCCAGACCCTCTGCGCGCTGTGATGCAGGATGCCGTGGCGGCGTGCCAGGGCGTGGCGGTCTTTGCTGTAGCCGCCGCCAATCACGCCCATGACCGGGATGTTGCGCCCGATGCAGTGGCGCAGCACCGCTTCATCGCGGGCGGCCACTCCGGCGTCGGTCAGTTTCAGATAGCCCAGGGCGTCATCCTGATGGACATCGACGCCGGCATCGTAGAGCACCAGGTCCGGCTGATAGAACGGCAACAGGTAGTTAAGCAAGTCATCGACGACTTTCAGGTATTCGTCATCGCCCATGCCCATCGGCAGCGGGATGTCCCAGTCGCTCTCGGCTTTGCGCGCTGGAAAGTTCTTTTCACAGTGCAGCGAGACCGTAATCGCGTCCTCGGTATCAGCGAGAATCCGCGCCGTGCCGTCGCCCTGGTGCACGTTGCAATCGAAGATCAGGACTTTGCCGACGCGACCGCTTTGCAGCAGGTAATGACTGATCACCGCCAGATCATTAAAAATGCAAAATCCGGCTGGATAGTCGTAATGCGCGTGGTGCGTGCCGCCTGCCAGATGACACGCCAGCCCGTGCTGGAGGGCCTGTTCAGCGGTCAGCAACGAACCGCCCACGGCACGTACCGTGCGCCGTGCCAGGTCCTCGCTCCAGGGCAGGCCGAGACGCCGCTGATCCTCGCGGGACAAGTCACCTTCCATGTAACGCCGTATATAAGAAGGGTCATGGGCCAGTGCGAGAATGTCGTTCGGGCAGATCTGCGGTCGCAGCAAGGCAGCGCCGCTGGTCAGGCCGCTGTCGATCAGGTGATCGTGCAGCAGGCGGAACTTGTCCATGGGAAAGCGATGATCAGCCGGGAAGTCCGGGCTGTAATCCTCGTGATAGATGAGCGGCAGGGACATTTCGGGTCCGTTCAGAGGTCGAAGCCGGATAGTGCCAGCATTGCCCCTGAACGCCCAGCTTTGTGAAACAACGCAAAGCTACACTGGCCGACACAGTGACTGACCGGTTAATGGAGAAACCGATGGAGCCGATTCTTAAACTCGAGAGCGCGCGATTGTTGATGCGCCAGTGGCGAGATGACGATTTACAGGCGTTTGCCGACATGTGTGCGGACCCCAATGTCATGCGCTATTTTCCTGAGCCACTGAGTTACCTGGAAAGCGCTGCACTGATCGGCCGCATACGCGGGGACTTTGCTGAGCTGGGGTTTGGCTTGTGGGCGCTGGAGCGCAAGGACACCGGCCAGTTCATTGGCTTCACCGGGCTTGGCGTGGTGAATTTTGAATCACACTTCACTCCGGCCATTGAGATTGGCTGGCGTCTGGCTCGGGAGCACTGGGGCTTTGGTTACGCCAGCGAAGCGGCCTGGACGGCTATGGGTTGTGGGTTCGAGCACCTGGGAGTGGATGAGATCGTGTCGTTCGCAGCGCAAAGCAATGAGCTTTCGCAAAAAGTGATGCAGGTGATCGGCATGACCACGGACCCGGTCGATGACTTCGAACATCCGAACCTGCCGCCGGAACATCCGTTGCAGCCTCACGTGCTGTATCGCATTACTCGTCAACAATGGCTGGATACGCTGCAAGCTTGAAGGGGCTGATGACGTTAAATTCTGTATCATTTCAGCTTTTGTCACGCTTGATAGGCGGACGAACCGTTTGTGCGAGGAGTAATGAATGAGCCAAGTGTTGGATGATCTGGTTGCGCTGTTGAGCCTGGAACCGATTGAAGAAAACCTGTTCCGTGGCCGCAGTCAGGACCTTGGCTTTCGTCAGCTGTTTGGCGGCCAGGTTCTGGGGCAGTCGCTGTCGGCGGCGAGCCAGACCGTTGAAGACGCAAGGCACGTGCACTCTTTGCACGGTTATTTCCTGCGTCCGGGGGATGCTGGTTTGCCGGTGGTGTATCAGGTGGATCGGGTTCGCGATGGCGGCAGCTTCAGCACGCGCCGGGTGACGGCGATCCAGAAAGGTCAGCCGATCTTCACCTGCAGTGCTTCGTTTCAATACGACGAGCAGGGTTTTGAGCACCAGACCTCGATGCCGCAAATTGTCGGCCCGGAAAACCTGCCTTCAGAGCTGGAACTGATGCAGCAACGCGCGCACCTGATTCCCGAGAACATGCGCGACAAGATGCTCTGCCCAAAGCCTATCGAGTTTCGCCCGGTCACTGCCAGCGATCCTTACAACCCGCAGCCGACCGAGGCCGTTAAGTACATCTGGTTCCGCACCGACGGCTCGCTGCCGGAAGTGCCTGCGATGCACAAATACCTGATGGCTTACGCGTCGGACTTCAATCTGCTGACCACCTCTTTGTTGCCCCATGGCAAGACGGTCTGGCAGAAAGATATGCAGGTCGCCAGCCTCGACCATTCGCTGTGGTTCCACGGCGATCTGCGGGCTGATGACTGGTTGCTGTATGCCATGGACAGTCCTTGGGCGGGCAATTCCCGTGGTTTCTCCCGTGGCAGCGTCTACAACCGCGCCGGGCAATTGGTGGCCTCGGTCAGCCAGGAAGGTCTGATTCGTCATCGCAAGGACTGGGCATGAGTCTTTCCGGAATTCGCCACTGGGTATTCGACATGGACGGCACGCTGACCGTGGCCGCCCATGATTTCCCGGCGATCAAACGTGCGCTGGATATCCCGCAGGATCACGACATTCTTGGCCATTTGGCGGAGTTGCCTGCTGACGTCGCCGCAGCCAAACATGCCTGGCTGTTGGAGCATGAGCGTGAGCTGGCTCTCGCTTCCAAAGCTGCGCCCGGTGCCGTTGAACTGGTTCGCGAACTGGCCGGGCGCGGTTATCGTCTGGGCATCCTGACCCGTAACGCCCGGGAGCTGGCCCATGTGACGCTGGAGGCCATCGGTCTGGCGGAGTGCTTTGCGGTGGAGGACATCCTCGGTCGTGACGAAGCCCCGCATAAGCCAGACCCCGCCGGGTTGTTGCACTTTGCGAATGCCTGGCAGGTGCCTGCCGCGCAAATGGTCATGGTGGGGGATTACCGCTTTGACCTGGATTGCGGGCGTGCGGCCGGGACCAAAACCATCCTGGTCAACCTGCCGGAGAACCCTTGGCCGGAACTGGCGGACTGGCATGCGCAGGATTGTGGGGAGATACGGGCGTTGCTGGATTGACTGAGAAGCCTGGCCCTGTCTCGCGACAAACACAGGATCTGTAGGAGCTCAAGAGCACCGCGAGGCAGCGATGGCGGTGTGTCAGACAAAAAGCTATCGCTGCCTCGCGGTGCTCGTGAGCTCCTACAGAAAATTGGTGTTCAGATCAAAAATCCTTGAACAACACCGCCTGCCCCTGCGGTGAGGTGAAGATCCCGTCGCCGCTGTGGCCGACATTGGGCACTATCACCAGATGCTGATTCAGCCCCTGTGGATGACGTTTCTGCAGGTATTTGAAGAAGTTCTCGCCACGTTCCAGACGTTGTGAGCCTTGCGCTTCTGCGCCGCAGGTCCTGTCGAGAGCCGGGTGTTTCGGGTCGATGTCTTTCTCACCAAGCAAGTAAGTCACGTCGCGTTTTACGTAATCGTCTTCGATCTCGGCCGTTTTGACTTTGCCCGCGTAAGGCGGCATGCCGTTCAGACCATATTTCCATTCGTTGAAGCCCGGGCAACTGGCCTTGGTCACGGGCAACGGTCGCTCGGTATCAAAGTAGGCATACGACGAAGGGTTGGCGATCACGTAGCGCAGTTTGATGCCTTCCTTTTTCAGCAGCACGTCTTCCTTGCCGCCGATCATCAAGTAGCGCTGCACCACTTGCGCACCGCCGGAATGCCCGGCGATGACGATTTCCTTAAGGTTCGGGAACAGCTTGCTGTCGCTCAGGCGACGCAGAGTGTGGTCGATGACCAGATACGAGCTGACCGGCTTCGGTCCAACCGCGTTTTCACCCGCCATCCACTGGTCGCCATGCCAGCGCAACACGTTGTCGCCAAGGTGATGCGCAGTGATGTCTTTCTCGTCGAGAAACTGCGGGGCGATCAGCAGGGTTTTATTGCGCTGCTTCGACTGGTTGGCAGCTCGTTCGATGCTGCGCAAGTAAGTCGGTGCGTTACGCAGCCGGCCATGCAGCACGATCACTGCACGCTCGATCTGCGGCCGGGGCTGATTCCAGTTCAGGCTCATGCCGAGCGTCGCCTGGGTGCCATTGATTGTCAGGCGCTCCGGGCTGATGGATGTGACCGCCTGATCCTCGGCGTGAGCATTGAAACTCAGAAGGGTGCTTAACGACAGGATCAGCAGCGGTTTCATCATGTGATCAGAGGCTCTTGGCGGCGAACGTATCGCATTGGTTGAGTTGGCCCTGGGCAAAGCCGGTTTTGAACCAGCGAACCCGTTGGGCGGATGTCCCGTGTGTAAACGAGTCCGGCACTACGCGCCCCTGACCCTGTTGCTGAAGGCGATCATCGCCAATGGCGTTGGCTGCATTCAAGGCTTCTTCAATATCACCCGGCTCAAGCCAGTTCAAACGCTTTTGTGCGTTATAGGCCCAAACACCTGCCAGACAGTCAGCCTGAAGCTCCTGGCGAACCAGCAAACCGTTGCTGCCCTCCATGCGCTGTCCACTGCGGCGGGCGGCATCAACCTTTTCCGAAACGCCCAGCAGTGTCTGTACATGGTGGCCTACTTCGTGAGCAATCACATAGGCCTGAGCAAAATCGCCTGCGGCCTTGAAGCGTTGTGACATTTCGCGGAAAAAGTCCATGTCCAGATAGACCTTCTGGTCGGCAGGGCAGTAGAACGGCCCGCTGGCCGAGGTGGCAAACCCACACGCGGACTGCACCTGACCGCTGAACAGCACCAGCGTCGGGTCTTTATATTGGCGGCCGCCCAGTTGGAAAGCAGCGCGCCAGGTGTCTTCGGTATCGCCGAGAATCGACCGGACGAACTCTGCCTGTTCATCGTTGGCCGGTGGCGCCTGGCGGGTCTCGCTTGACGTTGGCGCTTGTGTCGCCTGGCCGGTGAGCTGGCCGAGAATCTGCATCGGGTCCTGACCGGTCAGCAGGCCGATAGCCACGATGATGATCACGCCGCCGATGCCGAGTCCCTTGCCTCCAATGCGCATCCCACCGCCGCCGCTGCTGCCGTCACGTGCGTCCACGACGTTATCGCTGCGCCGACCCTTTTTCCATAGCATGTGGGAATCCTCTTTTAATCCTGTAAGGAGTGTCGCTGCTACCCACAGGCTGCGCCAGTCCGATTGTCAGACGCGTGACCTGAATGGGAGTTGAACGACGTACATCTAGCGCAGGAGTAGAGAGGAGCAGGAGGCAAATAGTTCGCGGTCAGTCCGGGTAATTAGCCACGTACGAGACGTTGTTCGCTTTTGACTGAGTTCATGAACGCCTGCATGGCGGAGGACTGAACACGATGGCGACGGGTAATCAGGCCGTACGGCGGCAGCCGCGCCTCGAATTTGATCGGTAACACTGCCAGCAAGTCGCGTCCGGGATAGTCCTCGACCACCGACAAAGGTGTCACGCCGAGCATGTCAGTCTGTTGCACCAGCGACAGCAAGGTCATGATCGACGTGGTTTCAACAATACTGCTGGGGATGTCGACCCTGGCATTGTGGAACACCTGATTGATGATCGAACGCATCGGACTCGGGTGCTGTTGCAGGACCCAGGTCATGTCTTGCATGTCGCCCCAGCCCAGTTGCGTTGCGTTGGCCATGGGGTGCTTTGCGCCAGCAACCACGCAGAGTTCTTCTTCGCCCAGACTGTCGAACAGCAGATCATCGGAGCGAGCACCGCCGGGAATCCTGCCGAGCACCACGTCCAGTTGATCTTGCAGCAACGCCTGCACCAGCACATCGCTGGTGTCGACCTGGATGCTCATGGACAGACGCGGATGGCTTTTCTTCAATTCGGCGATGGTCCGGGTCAGCAGTCCAGAAGCCAGTGCGGGAATCGCGCCCACTGCGACCCGGCCAAGGTTGCCGGACTCCAGCGCAACCAGTTCTTCACGCATGCCGCTCAATTCGGCAAACACCATGCGCGCGTAATAGATAACGGTTTCGCCGAACTGCGTAGCGCGCATGCCTCGTGGCAGGCGCTCAAACAGTTCGACGCCGAGCAAGTCTTCCGCTTCGTGAAGCATCTTGGTCGCAGCGGGTTGAGTCATGCCAATGTTGTCGGCAGCCCGACGCAACGAGCCCAGTTCCTGAAGCGCCAGCATCAACCGTAACTGGCGAAGGCGCAGGCGGCTGTGAATCACGTTGGCATCAGGAATACGGGTCATGATCGCGTCTCGCGGAAAAGTCTGGGGCTGAGCCTGACAAGAAATGTCATGGCTTGCTAGCCCCTTGCCATTCATTGCGCGGATTTCGCTTTGGCTGCATGACGCGTGCGCCAGCCCAATGCGTTTCTGATACCGCTGGAAATCAGCGGCCAGAACAACATCAGCAGTGCCGCCGTGGTCAGGCTGCCCGCCAACGGATTGGACCAGAAAATGCCCAGTTGCCCGTCGGAAAACAGCATCGACTGGCGGAAGGCATCTTCCGCCTTGTCGCCCAGAACAGCCGCCAGAACCAGTGGCGCAATCGGGTAGCCGAGCTTTTTGAACAGGTAGCCCAAGGCGCCAAAGACCAACATCAGCCCGACATCAAACAGCGAGTTATGCACCGAGTACGCGCCAATTGCACAGATCATGATGATGATCGGGGCAATGATCGAGAACGGAATGCGCAGGATCGAGGCGAACAGCGGCACGGTTGCCAGCACCACGATCAGACTGACGACGTTGCCCAGATACATGCTGGCGATCAGGCCCCAGACGAAATCGTGCTGCTCGACAAACAATGTCGGGCCGGGATGCAGACCCCAGATCATCAAACCGCCCATCATCACCGCAGCCGTCGCCGAACCTGGAATGCCCAGGGTCAGCATTGGCAACAGGGCACTGGTGCCCGCGGCGTGGTCAGCTGTTTCCGGTGCAATAACGCCTTCGACTTCACCCTTGCCGAAGTTGTCGCGGTTTTTCGAGAAGCGGCGCGCCAGGCTGTAACCCATAAACGACGCAGCCGTCGGGCCGCCCGGTGTAATGCCCATCCAGCAACCCACCAGCGTGCTGCGCAAAATGGTTAGCCAGTAGCGCGGTAATTTGGCCCATGTACGCAGAATCGTCATCGGTGTAATGCGCGCATGTTCGCCGCGGAATACCAGGCCTTCTTCAACGGTGCAGAGAATTTCACCGATACCGAACAGGCCGATTACCGCGACCTCGAAGCTGATCCCGGTCATCAGGATCGGTTGGTCGAAAGTCAGGCGCAAGTTGCCGGACACGGTGTCCATGCCGACCGCCGCCATGGCAAAGCCGATCATCATGGCGACCACGGTTTTCAACGGCGGGTTTTTGCTCATGCCGATAAACGTGCAGAACGCCAGCAGATACACCGCAAAGAACTCCGGCGAGCTGAACGACATGGCGAATTCGGCAATGCGTGTCGAGAGAAAGGTCAGCAACAGTACGCCAGCCAGTGCGCCAATCAACGCCGAACTGAATGCGGCGGTCAGCGCCTCTGCGGCTCTGCCGTCACGGGCCATGGGGTAGCCGTCAAAGGTGGTCGCCACCGATGACGGCTCGCCGGGAATATTGAACAGGATCGACGTGATCGACCCGCCAAACAGCGCCCCCCAGTACATGCACGATAAAAGGATGATGGCCGAGACCGGCGACATGGTGAAGGTCAATGGCAGCAGCAGCGCCACGCCGTTGGGGGCACCGAGGCCAGGCAATACGCCGACCAGAATGCCCAGCAGTACACCGACCACCATCAGGCCGATATGGCCCGGCGTGAGGATCAGGTTCATGCCGTGCAGCAGGGAGTCGAATTCACTCATTGCATCGATCTCCCGGCCATTGCCAGCCAGTCACCCACCGGACCTGCGTCCAGTGGAACCTTGAACCACAGCGCGAAGATCAGGTAGCTGGCCAGGACCGCGCCGCCCGATACCGAGCAGATCATCAGTTTGCCGTAAGGCTTGGCCCTAACCCGGTCACGCCACATGAACCAGGCAATGAACACCGCCGAAGCCATGTAGATACCGGTGAAGGGCATTGCTGCGACGAATAGGGCGATGGGAATGAACACTGACAGGACTTGAGCAAACTGGCTGCGGCTGACAAAGCTGATGTTCAGTGCCTGCCAGCGCACCAGCGTGAGGACGATATTGCCCAGGCTTGCGCAGCCCAACAGCAGTCCGATGTAGAACGGGAAATAACCCGGCTCGGGGCCAGCGTCGCCCCAGCCGATACCTTGCTCAAGGCTGCCGTACATCACCACTGCGCCGATCAGCAGGGTAAACAACGCCAGTCCGAGCTCGACCCAGCGAGTGCCGACCAGCGCAGATGTTTCAGAAGAATGGGGCATGGAACACCTCCAGATATAACTGCCGGGCGAACACCCGGCAGTGGGGCCTGATCAGTCAGTTCACTCGCGCAGCCAGCCTGCGTCCTTGAACACCGGCGTAACGCGGGCGGTGTCCTGCTGGATGTAGGCACTCAGTTGGTCGCCTTCGAGGAAGGTCGGCACCAGTGCGTTCTGTTTGACGTAGGCCTTGAATTCAGGGGCTTCGGAGACTTTGCGCATCAGTTCGGTATAGAACGCGCGTTGTTCGGCAGTCACTTTGCCTGGCATGAACACGGTACGCGGGAAGCGATACTGCTCAACGCCCAGGCCTTGTTCGTGGCAGGTCGGCACGTCGGCCCAGGATTTGTCCCCGGCGACTTTGTCGGTGTAGCCCATGCGCTCTTTACTGAACACGCACAGCGGCTGGACCTGATCACCGCGCCACTGGCTGATGCTTTCGCTGGGGTTGTTCACGTTGGCGGCGATGTGTTTCCCGGCCAGTTGAGTCGAGGCTTCGCTGCCGCTTTTGAACGGGATGTAAACCAGTTTGCTGCCTGTGGTTTTGTTCAGCAGCAAGGTCAGGGTCTGGTCGACGTCCTTTGACTGGCTGCCGCCCATGCGCAGTTTGGATGGATCGGCTTTAACCGTCTCGTAGAAGCTCTTGGCGTCTTTCCACGGCGCGTCTTTGTAGGTCCAGAGAATGAAGTCGTCTTCAGCGACGGCGGCAACCGGGGTCAGCTCTTGCCATTGATAACCGAGCTTGGAGACCAGCGGCAGCAGGTAAATGTTGTTGGTGCCGATCACCAGCTTGTCGGCATCACCTTCGGACATTTTGAGGTCCAGAAACGCCTCGGCCCCGTTGCCACCGCCTTTGTTGAGGACCACGGTGTTGACGTCCAGCAGCTTGTGAGTGGTGATGATTGACTGGATCAGACGGCCGAGCTGATCAGTCCCGCCACCAGGGCCACCGGCGACGATGATTTCAACGTTCTTGTCGGGTTGCCAGGCATTGGCCAGAGCGGGAAGGGTGCCAGCGCAAACAAGGGAACAGCCGAGCAGAAGACGGGACACGCGTCGAAGGGATGCGGTTCGCATGATGATGAAACCTCTATTTCTTGTAATTGTTTTTTGAGCGATTTGCCTGATGCAGGGACCGGCAAATCTTGGGTCGAGTGTGGGAAGCTATTGCGGTGGCGTCTACTCAAAACATCAGATACACCGATAGCCTGGGGTTATCGCAGGTCGGCTGACACATATCGATCTGATGACCTGTAGGGCCACGATTCTGTAGGAGCGCGCTTGCCCGCGAGGGCGTTTTTGTAGAGACAGGCAGGCTGGTTTTGAAATCGAATCGCGGGCAAGCGCGCTCCTACGAGTTCCTATATCTGACAGTTATCACCGTATGTATTTTTTTGATTAGACGGTTATCGCTTCGCCTCTGATAGTGAGCGCCACAGCAACACCTACAACAATAATAAAAAACGAGGTAAGCACCATGGATCGTTCCAGTGCACCCGTGCATCTGCCTGACGCAGGTGTCTCTGCCGTTACCGGCAATCCGGCGGTTGCCACTACCGCGCGAGCCACTTCGGTGCGCTGGCGGATTTTTGCCATCATCTTTCTGCTGACCATGGTCAACCTCATCGACCGGGTTTCCCTGTCCATCGCCATGCCCACCATCGCCAAAGAGTTCGAGCTGTCGCCGAGCATGCAGGGCCTGATCCTCAGCAGTTTCTTCTGGGCGTATGCGCTGCTGCAGATTCCCGGTGGCTGGATGATCGACCGCTTCGGTCCGCGTCGCGTCATCACTTGGTCCACCGGTTTATGGGGGACTTTCCAGGTGTTGGCAGGATTCGCAACAGGCGGCGTTTCGCTGCTGTTTGCGCGGATGTTTCTCGGGGCGGCGGAGGCGCCGTTGTTTCCGTCTGGCGGCAAGCTGATTTCCCTGTGGCTGGCCCCCAGCGAGCGCAGCCGTGGCGCTGTCATGATGGACAGCGGCAGCCCGTTGGGTGTCGCGCTAGGCGGTTTGATCATTGCCTACCTGATTGCCACGCTGGACTCCTGGCGCATGGCATTCGTTATTGCCGGTGTCGCGACGTTACTGCTGGGCTGGGTGTCCTGGCGTTATCTGCGTGATGATCCGTCGGTGCACCCGCAGGTCAATCAGGCCGAGCTGGACAAGATTAATGCGGGCCGCGCGACGCCTGCCGCCGAGGCCGCCCGTGCGCCGGTCAAAGGCTTGGGCATTGCCGCTCGTTCGCTGACCGGCCTGCTGGTCGGACGCTCCAGTTGGGCAATGGTCTATTTCGGTCTGCTGACCTGGGGGCCGAGCTATCTGGCTCAGGCTCGTGGCTTTGATATCAAAGGCATTGGCGCAGCAACCTTCGTTATCTTTATTTGCGGCGCGCTGGGCTCGCTGACCGGTGGTTTCCTGTGTGACGGCCTGATTCGCAAAGGCGTGCGCAGAGGGCTGGCGGTCAAAGGTTTGCTGACCTTTTCCGGGCTGATTGCCCTGGCCGCTCTGGTGATGTTGCCAACCCTGAGCAACCCGTTCGCGGCGGTCGGGCTGTTGGCGATGACTGCGTTCTTCCTGATGTGGGGCAGCCTGTACTGGAGTTTTCCGGCATTGCTGGCCGCACCGGCCCGTGTCGGCCTGATCGGCGGTGTGATGAATCTGGCGGGCAGTATCGGCGGGATCTTTGTGCCGATTCTGGTTGGCGTGATCCTGCAGTTCTTCGGTGGCTTCGGCGCAGTGCTCGCATTCTTTGCCTTCTGCGCGGCACTGTTTGTTCTGGCCACCTTGTTTATCAGCCTGGATGGGCAGCAGGAGGTGGCGGATGTCTGAGTTGTGGAGCGGGCCGATTGTCGATGCCCACCATCATTTCTGGGACCCGCAGGTCAATCACCATCCGTGGCTGGCCCCGGAAGCCAATATCCCGTTTCGCTACGGTGATTATTCCGCGATAAAACGTCGTTACCTGCCGCCAGAGTATTTTGCCGACGCCGGTGAGCATCACGTAGTGCAAACCGTTTACGTCGAAACGGAATGGGACCCCCGCGACCCGATTGGCGAGACGCGCTTTGTCGAGCAACTGGCCGTTCGCTACGGGGTGCCCAACGCCATCGTTGCGCAGGCCTGGCTGGATCATCCGGTCGCGCTTGACCTTCTCAAGGCTCAGGCAGCTTTCAAATGCGTGCGCAGCGTCAGGCACAAGCCTGGAGGGCCGACATCACCTGAACAGGTGGGGTCGCAGCTGAGCCTGATGAGCGACGAGCACTGGCGGCGCAGTTTTGCCGCTCTTCACGGTTTGGGCCTGCATTTCGATTTGCAGACGCCCTGGTGGAATCTCCCCGAGGCTGAACAGCTGGCGCGAGACTTCGCCGATACCACGATCATTCTCAACCATGCGGGGCTGCCGTCTGATCGCAGCGAGCAAGGCCTGGCGGGTTGGCACGCTGCCATGAGCCAATTGGCCGAGCAGCCCAATGTCGTGGTGAAGATTTCCGGTCTTGGGCTGCCAGGCAAACCGTGGCGGGCCGAGGACAACGCGTGGATCGTTCAGGAAATCATCGCCATGTTTGGCGCAGACCGGGCGATGTTCGCCAGTAACTTTCCGGTGGACAGCCTGTGCGGCTCGTTCGACGACATCTACAGCGGCTTCAAACAGATCGTTCGCGATTTGCCTGTCGCCGACCAGCAGCAGCTTTTTTACAGCAATGCGCGACGTATCTACCGTTGCGAGCCTTCAGCCACTGCACAGACGTGGCCCGAACAGATGAGGAATCAAGCATGAGCAAGACTCGAATTGCGATGGTATTGGGTGATCCGGCCGGTATTGGTCCTGAGTTGATTGCCCGCCTTCTGGCCGAGCCGCAGGTGCGCAGCCAGGCGCAGGTGATCCTGATTGCCGACGAAGCCGAAATGCAGCGCGGCATGCAGATCGCCGGTAAGGAGTTTCCCTATCGTCAGGTGCAGTCTCTGCAAGACCTGACTTTCACTGACGACACGCCGTTGTTCTTCAACTATCGCGGCGATGCAGTGGGGGAATTCCCGCGCAGCGAAGCCAGTGTGATCGGTGGGCGCTATTGCCTGGATACGCTGAAAATCGCTGTCGAACTGACCGCCGCAAAAACCACCGACGCCGTGTTGTTCGGGCCACTGAACAAGACCTCGCTGCACATGGCGGGCATGGCTCACAGCGACGAACTGCACTGGTTTGCCGAGCTGTTGGGTTTCGACGGGCCGTTCTGTGAGTTCAACGTGCTGGATAACCTATGGACCTCCCGCGTGACTTCCCACGTGGCGCTGTCCGCGGTGCCGGGCATGCTCAACCAGAATCGCGTGGTCGAAGCGATTCGTCTGATCGACACCGCGCTTAAACGCAACGGCCTGGAGCGTCCGCGTATCGGCGTTTGTGGCCTCAACCCGCACAACGGCGACAATGGCTCGTTTGGCCGTGAAGAGCTGGACATCATCGGTCCTGCCGTTAAAACCGCACAGGAGCAGGGCATTGCAGCAGATGGCCCGTATCCCGGCGACACGATTTTCCTCAAGGTGCAAGGCGATGCCAGTGCCTTTGATGCGGTGGTGACGATGTATCACGACCAGGGCCAGATCGCGATCAAACTGATGGGCTTCTCCCGTGGCGTGACGGTGCAGGGTGGTTTGCCGATTCCGATTACCACGCCCGCGCATGGCACCGCGTTTGATATCGCCGGGCAGGGCAAAGCCAATGTTGGCGCGATTCGTCAGGCGTTCGAAATCGCCTGCCGGATGGGGCGTAGCTCTTATTGAGTAATGCATAACACTGTGGGAGGCGGGGGGGGTGGGGGGGGAGAGGAGAGCGGGGGGAAGGAGGAGGG